>JAJNPX010000389.1 GCA_021155145.1 Acidisarcina sp.
GCCGTCGTAAGGCCGTAGTGGATCGAATACTCGCGAAGGGTCGGGAAATAGGCCGAATCCTGCCGCTCGCGTTGGATACGCAATATCATCACCACGTCCGCACCCTCGATCGCGTCCTCAACATGCGGGCATACCTCTAGCGATTTGGGATTTTGGATTTCAGATTTCGGATTGTCCGATTCGGGGTCGTTTAGAAAATATTTAAAGTCATAGGGAACAAGCGTACCAGGGCCCGCAACTTTCACCGTTGCACCGAGCTTTGTGAGCAGGTGGATGTTTGAACGGGCGACGCGTGAGTGCAATATGTCGCCGATGATCGCGACGTTCAATCCGTCGATCTTCTTCTTATGTTCGCGGATGGTCATCGCGTCGAGCAGTGCCTGCGTCGGGTGCTCATTGGCCCCATCGCCGGCGTTTATGATCGCCGCGCGCGAGACCTTCGCAAGCTGATGGGGCACCCCGGCCGAACCGTGACGCACGACGATGCAATCGGGATCCATCGCGTCCAGATTGAGGGCCGTATCCACCAGCGTCTCCCCTTTGCTTACGCTGGACGACGAGACACTTATGTTGACGGCGTCGGCCGAGAGACGTTTTGCTGCAAGCTCGAATGACGTCCGGGTTCGTGTCGAATTCTCGAAGAAAAGATTGATCACGGTCTTGCCGCGCAGGGTAGGTACTTTCTTGATCTCGCGGGAGTTTATCTCGCGAAAATTCTCGGCCGTGTCAAGAATGCCCCGGATCTCCGCGGCGGTTAGATCGCGGATGCCGAGCAAGTCCCTGCGTTTGAACGGTTTCTCCATCTACCCACAAAAAAAGCAAGGCAATGAACCTTGCTTTTCAAATTTACTCGCTTGAGCGTTCGAAGATGCCGACCGCCTCGATGTCGTCAAATTCCTTGAGCATTACCTTTATTATTTCGGTCTGCTTTGTCGGCACGACCTTTCCGATAAAGTCCGCCTGGATGGGAAGCTCGCGGTGCTCACGGCCGCGGTCGATCAGAACGGCGAGCTGGACCTTTTTTGGGCGGCCGAAATCCATCAGCTGGTCCATAGCGGCGCGGATCGTGCGGCCGGTATAAAGCACGTCATCGACCAATACGATGCACTTTCCCTCGATGTCCTCGGTAAGTTCTGTCCGGTTCACGATGGGATTGGCGCCGACGGTCGAGAGATCGTCGCGATAGAGGGTGATGTCGATGATACCGTAGCTGGGCTTTGTACCCTCGAGGGCCTCGATCTTGTCGCGGATGCGTTCGGCGAGCGGCACCCCGCGGCGGCGGATGCCGACCAGGTACAGGCCCTCGGCCCCGTGGTTCGATTCCACTATCTCCGATGCAAGCCGCGAAAGAGCCCGTTCCATTCGAGCTTCGTCCATTATCCGCGACTTTTCGACCAGATTTGCCTCGTCAGCCATTCGAGTGCAAATCGTAACAAACCTATGAACAATCTCAAAACTCGTGGCCCGAGTTTTATGAAAACACGGCAAGTGCACTAATATCTAGCCTTTGCGGTATGCCCTTTCTCTGGGAAAAATTGATCAGGCCCGCTTTGTTCAGGCTCGATGCCGAAACCGCGCACGAGGTGGGGATGGCTGCCCTGCGAAATGGAGCGGCGCGTCCATTCTACACGAGGGATGGGTCACCGACGCGATTCGGGCCGATCGAGCGATTTGGCATCAAGTTTGATAATCCCCTCGGTATCGCGGCCGGGTTTGATAAGAACGCCGTTGCCGTGAACCAACTTTCCCGTCTCGGATTCGGGTTTGTCGAGGTCGGGACCGTCACATACCGGCCCCAACCCGGCAATCCAAAGCCGAGGCTCTTTCGCCTTCCGAAAGACGAAGCGCTGATCAACCGCCTCGGATTCAACAATGACGGGGCCGAGATCATAGCCGGACGACTAAAAGACCTCAGACGCCGAGGCGTGGTCGGGGTAAACATCGGCAAGAACAAAGACGTCCCGATCGAGGAAGCGACCGAGAATTACCTCGCGGCTTTCGAACTCGTCCAACCCGTGGCCGATTATGTCGCCGTGAACATATCCTCGCCGAATACACCCGGCCTGCGGCGTCTGCAGGGGCCGGAGAGCCTTGCCGGCCTTTTATCGGCATTACAGCAGCGCAATCGCGAACTCGCGGAAAAGCCTCTTTTGGTCAAGATCGCCCCGGACCTCGGCGAGGCAGAGATCGAGTCGGCGGTCGGAATATGCCTCGAACACGGTGTCGCCGGGATCATCGCGACAAATACCACCGTCTCGCGTCAAGGGCTCAGAACGGCCGGTGCCGCTCGATTCGGCGAGGGCGGATTGAGCGGGCGGCCGCTTTTCGAGAGATCTACAGAAGTCGTCGCGGCGGTTTACAGGTATTCGAAGGGACGCATCCCGATCATAGGCGTGGGCGGAATATTTTCGGCAGATGACGCATTCGAAAAGATCGCCGCTGGTGCTTCGCTCATCCAAAGTTACACGGGATTTGTCTATGGCGGGCCTTCCTTTGCGTCAACCGTTGTCGAGGGACTCGCGCGAATTCTGGAGCAGCGGGGTTTCTCGACGCTCGACGAGGCCGTCGGAAGCGCGGATCGATAGGCCATTTTCGCCTCCGGAGCGGGTTGACTATCATCTTTCAGCCGATATAATACAAAGTTTGTCCCTGCGGACGGCCTTCTGGCAGTACCGGTGTGTTTGGAATGAAGATCGATCTGAACAGTTTTGAAAGGGAATTGAAAATTGAAGCGACGCTGGAGCCCGAAGAGATCGACCTCGGCGTAGAGAACGCAAGGCTTGATCACGCGATCCTGTTCAAGGGTGCGGTCCGAAAAGACACGGATGCGGTCGTTCTGAGCGGAACGTTGGCGGGACAGGTCAACATCGATTGCGATCGGTGTTTGGCTTCACGGGCCGTGCCGATAGAGATCACGGCCGATCGTGAATTCGTGGCCGACGAGAGGATGGCGGCGAAGGCCGAACATGAGCTAGGGCCGGACGATCTGAATATGGACCTGCTCAGAGGCGATGAACTGGATCTGACCGAGTTCGCCCGTGAAGAGATATTGCTCGCCCTGCCTCAGCAGTTTTTCTGTAAAGAGGATTGCAAAGGCCTTTGCGAAAAGTGCGGAGCCGATCTCAATTTGAAAGATTGCGAGTGCAGCAACGAGGAGATCGATCCCCGTTGGGCGGCGCTAAAGAACTTAAATTAATAGAAGATCTGTAAAGACGTAACCAGGAGACCAAAATGCCTAATCCAAAACGACGACATTCCAAAGCACGCACCCGCGAGCGCCGCGCTCACGATGCTCTGAAAACCCCGCAGTTCTACATCGATAAGGACACCGGCGAAGCAAAGGTGCCGCATCGCATTGATGCAAAGACGGGAACCTATAAAGGACGTCAGATCATTGAAGTTAAAGACGCCGAATAGACGTTTTGAATTTTCAAAATATTTAGGTTCTAATTTTATTCAATGACTGAGTACAATGCGGGCATCATCGGGATGGGCCACTCTTATCCGGAGGGCATTTTAACAAATGCCGATCTGGAAAAGATCGTGGAAACGTCCGATGAGTGGATCACTTCGCGCACGGGCATCAAACAGCGGCATAAGGCTGCGGACAACGAATACACCTCCCAATTCGGCACGGCGGCGGCGAAACAGGCTCTCGAGCGTGCAAACCTGAAACCGGAAGATATCGACATCATCGTGTGCGCCACGACGACGCCAGACCAGATAATGCCGTCGACGGGTGCCTTGATCCAGGCGCAGCTGGGCGCGGTGAACGCTGCGGGTATGGATGTTTTCGCGGCATGTTCCGGTTTTCTCTATGGCATTACGATGGTCGAGTCGATGATCCGCACCGGGCAGATCAAATATGCGCTGGTGGTCGGGGCCGAGGTGCTCACAAAGTACGTCGATTACACCGACCGCGGGACGTGCGTCATCTTTGGTGACGGTGCGGGTGCTGCGGTGCTCGGGCCGGTGCCGGCGGGAAAGGGCATCCTTGCTACAAAGATAAAGTCCGACGGCCGCTACGAAGAGCAGCTTTACGCTCCGGGCGGCGGAACGAAATTGGGTACGACCCACAAGACCATCGATGATCGCCTGCATTTCTTTAAGATGAAGGGCAACGAATTGTTCAAGGTGGCTGTCCGCTCGATGGCCGACATCTCTGCCGAGATGCTGGAGAAGGCAGGCTTGACGGTCGACGACGTCGATATCGTTATCCCGCACCAGGCGAATCAGCGGATAACGGACGCTGTCGCTTCGCGGCTTGGCGTTCCCGAAGAAAGGGTCTATTCGAATATCGAGTTTCACGGAAATACGTCGTCGGCGTCGATACCTATCGCGATAGATGAATGTATCGAGTCCGGAAGGATCAAAGAAGGCAGCACGGTGCTGCTGACCGCTTTCGGCGGCGGCGTAACGTGGGGAGCGACAATAGTTCAGTTTTAGTTGCAGGAGCCCGCGCGTGAGCCTGGGCGTGAACGATCAAGTTTGATGTATCGCCCTTGCACACGCGCGGGCATATGCATAAGGATGAAGACAGCTTTTATATTTCCCGGCCAGGGCAGCCAGTCCGTCGGGATGGGAAAGGACCTGTTTGACAATTTTGCCCCGGCCCGCGAGGTGTTCGAGCAGGCGGACGAGGCGTTGGGATTCTCGCTCTCCGAGATGTGTTTCTCCGGCAGCGAAGAGGACCTCGCGTTGACGGCCAATACGCAGCCGGCGATCTTGACGACGTCAGT
>JAJNPX010000402.1 GCA_021155145.1 Acidisarcina sp.
GGCCCTTGTAAACTCGCGCTCCCGAGCAGAGCTTCCCATCAAGAAAAGCCCCCCTATAAAAAAGAGAAAGAAAAAGGCATAGGCGAGTTTCCCCCTTCGACGCAACGATCTCGGCCTCAAGTTTCGTTTGCCTTTGCTCAAACCCCTCGTATCACCTAAAATTTAAGGTTATGGCTGATTTCGAAGAGTTCGCAGTGGGCATCGCCGATTCTGAGGTTCTCGAACCGATGATGCAGATCCCGCCGCAGTTGCCGGCGCTTCCCCTGCGCGACATTGTAATTTACCCGTTCATGATCGTTCCGCTGTTCGTTTCACGGGACAAGTCGATCAAGGCTGTTGAAGAGGCGTTGAAAGAGAATCGAATGATCGTTCTCGTCTCCCAAAAGGACCTGAACAAAGAGGATCCGACGCGAGAAGACCTTTTCGAGGTCGGGACCGTAGCGATAATAATGCGGATGCTGAAGCTGCCTGACGGCCGCATCCGGATCCTTATCCAGGGCCTGTCGCGTGCTCGCGTTGGGGCGATAGACGCCGCAGGAGATCACGTTCGGGCGACTATCACCCCGGTATCAGAGCCGTTAGCACCTGATAATTCATTGGAGGTCGAAGCTCTCGTCAGAAACGTACGCGGGTCGATGGAACGGGCGGCCTCACTCGGAAAGAACATTTCGCCAGAGGTGCTTGCGATCATAGCGAACCTGGATGATGCCGGTCGGCTCGCAGACCTGTGTGCGTCGAACCTTGACCTGAAAGTGGAGGACGCACAAAGCGTTCTGGATATCATCGATCCCGTGCCGCGGCTCAGAAAGGTCAACGACCTTTTGAGCAAAGAGATCGAGGTATTAACCGTTCAACAGGAAATAAATACCCAGGCGCGGGCGGACATCGACCGCTCGCAGAGGGAGTTTTTCCTGCGGCAGCAATTGAAGGCTATCCAGGGTGAGCTGGGCGAGGGCAACGAGCTCTATGAAGAGATCGAGGCGTACCGCGACAAGATCCTCAAGGCAAAACTTCCTGAGAGTGCAGAGGAAGAAGCTCTCCGCCAGTTGAAGAAGCTGGAACGTATGCATCCGGACACGGCGGAGACCGCGACCCTTCGCAACTGGCTCGATATCATGGCCGACCTTCCGTGGGCGGTGCAATCTGCGGACAATCTGGACCTCGTCAAGGCGCAGACGATCCTGGACGAAGATCATTACGGCCTCGAAAGGGTCAAGGAACGGATCGTCGAGGCATTGGCGGTTCGAAAGCTGATGGAGAAGCCCAAGGGGTCGATCCTATGCCTTGTCGGCCCTCCGGGAGTCGGGAAGACATCGCTCGGACGGTCGGTGGCCCGAGCTTTGGACCGGAAATTCGTACGTCTTTCGCTTGGCGGACTGCACGATGAGGCGGAGATCAGGGGGCACCGCCGGACCTACGTCGGTGCAATGCCCGGCCGCATCATTCAGGCCGTGCAACAGGCGGGAACGAATAATCCTTTGATCATGCTCGATGAGATCGACAAGGTCGGAGCCGATTTTCGCGGTGATCCGAGCTCTGCACTCCTTGAGGTGCTCGACCCGGAACAGAACTTTGCCTTCAGGGACAACTACCTCGGCGTCACGTTTGACCTTTCTAACGTGATGTTCATGACGACGGCGAATGTGCTCGACACTATTCAGCCTGCTCTTCGGGACCGGATGGAGATAATTTATCTTTCGGGTTACACCGAAGAGGAAAAACTCGAGATCGCGAAACGCCACCTGGTTCCGAAACAGATCGAGGAGAACGGCCTGCAGCGAGACGACGTACGTTTTGACCGCCGCGCGTTGGCAAAGATCATCGGGGAATATACACAAGAGGCGGGTCTTCGGCATCTTGAGCGTGAGATCGGCAAGATCTGCCGCAAGGTCGCCCGAATGAAGGCGGAAAAAGAGAAAAAGTTCAAACCCGTTAGGGTTACGGCCGACACCGTTCGAGACTTCCTACGTGTTCCCAGAGTTTACAACGAAGGCGCTCTCAAAAAGGACCAGATCGGAACGGTCACCGGACTTGCTTGGACGGCAGTCGGTGGAGATATCCTCTTTATTGAGGCACTTAAGACGAAGGGCAAGGGAAAATTACAGTTGACCGGCCAACTTGGCGAGATCATGCAGGAATCAGCGCAAGCGGCGTATTCGTTTGCCAAAGCACGAGCGAAAGACATTGGGATCGACGAAGAAATGTTCGATAATTTCGACATTCACATCCATATTCCGGAAGGCGCGATCCCAAAGGACGGCCCGAGTGCAGGCATCACAATGGCGACGGCTCTAGTATCCGTCCTTGCCCAGCGACCGGTTCGTAAGGACGTCGCTATGACCGGCGAGATCACTTTACGGGGCAACGTGCTGCCGATCGGCGGAGTCAAAGAAAAACTTCTGGCGGCCCGGCGTGCGAAGATAAAGACGGTGATATTGCCGGAACCTAACCGGCGCGACCTTGAGGATCTGCCCGCCGAGGTGCTCGATGACCTCAATTTCGTATTCGTCGAAGATGTGAGGGAGGTCTTTGCGGCCGCACTTCTCGACGCGAAGCCAGTAAAGGCGGTGGCGGCAAAGCGTCCGTGAGCATTACAAATCTTTGACCGCAGGGTATTGATATGCTATTTTTACCGTGGCAATTTACGTTCTTAAGTTGCGCCTTGGAACCTTTCTGCCTTGAGAACGTAAGTAGTACTTTGTTGAGTACCGATCTGGTACGCCCTGGATTCGCCCCGACTGCCCTCGGGCTGTGGTTTGGAATAGAAGAAGATTAATGAGATCAACTGTTTGCAGTCTTTTTGTATCGCTCGCAATTGTATTTGCTGTAGGCGGCTATCCCGTCGCGGCCCAAACTCCCGAAGTTGTAAGAGCACAGGCTCAGATCAACAAGGTGATAGAGGATTCGGGTGTCCAATTTCGTCAGGGCCTGTACGAATACAAGGCGAACCGCCGCTATGAATC
>JAJNPX010000406.1 GCA_021155145.1 Acidisarcina sp.
AGATCGTCCGCGTCGGGAAGAATTTCGGCGGGAACGCTCTTGTAAGCGCCGACCCGCACGGCAAGGGCTCGATGCTCTACGATCGTGTTTCGGACGACAATATCCCTCTGCAGAGATACATTGAGTGGGCGAAACAACTCCACGGCGACGATGCCGAACACGCCGTAATGCACGTGGCCGACCTGCACGATGCTCTGCCGGATCACGAGGTCATTCACATCTCCTTTTCAGGAGCATGCGAACCGATGTCCCGAATGCTCGCATTTCTCGAGGCCGAACTCGGCGACAGCGTAAAGATACTTCCGACCATCTATCCGCATCTCGATTTCACTTTGATCGACATACTGCCCCCGGGTGCGACCAAAGGCACCGGGGTAGAGAAGCTCGCGATCATCAATCGGCTGACCGCGGACGAGGTAATGGTGATCGGCGACAACTTCAACGATATCGATATGCTCGAGTTTGCCGGTACGCCCGTGGTGATGGGAAATGCAGACGCTGGTTTGCTTGAACGCGCGGAATTCTATAAAACAGATAATAACAACCAAAGCGGCGTAGCTTCAGCTATCGACCGTTTTATTTTAAAACAGGAGACTTAAGTGGCAAACAGAATCGCAGTTATCGAAACGAACAAAGGTACGATCAAGTTTGAACTACTGGAGCAGGACGCTCCGAAAACGACCGAGAATTTCAGGCTTCTGGCCGAGAAGAATTACTACGACGGCGTGATATTTCACCGCGTCATACCGAACTTTATGATCCAGGGCGGCGATCCGCTCGGCGAAGGCTACGGCGGCGAATCTGCATGGGGCGGAAAGTTTGACGACGAGATCGATCGCGATTCCGAGCTGTATGCGGGGATCTACGACAAGGGCACCGTCGCCATGGCAAACGCAGGGCCGAATACCAATGGCTCACAGTTCTTCATAATGCACGTCGATTACCCGCTGCCTCCGGCTTATACGAAATTCGGCCGCCTGATCGAGGGGCAGGAGGTCGTCGATGCCATCGCCAGCGTGGAGCGAAATCACAAGGACAAGCCCATCGAGCCGGTCGTGATGAATCGTGTTTTTATCGAAGAACTTGCCGCCTGACACATGCGAGCCGTCGTCCAACGAGTGTCGCGGGCAAGGGTAACGGTCGGCGGCGAGATCACCGGCGAGATCGGGAAGGGCCTGTTGGTCCTTCTCGGCGTTTCGATCAGGGATACTGAAAAGGATGCCTTGTACCTTGTCGATAAGACGCTGAACCTGAGAATTTTTGAGGATGCCGAGGACAAGATGAACCTCTCGCTCCTCGATATCAAGGGGCAGCTTCTTGTGGTCTCGCAATTCACACTATTTGGCGACGCCACGCGAGGCCGCCGTCCCTCATTTATCGATGCGGCTCCGCCTGAAAGGGCAAATCATCTATACGAGGCGTTCGTGGCTGAAGCCGGCAGGCAGATCGATGGGGTTCAAACCGGTCGCTTTCAGGCGATGATGAATGTGGAACTCGTGAATGACGGCCCGGTCACGATCCTCTTGGACAGCGAAAAGACGTTCTGATATGAAATTATTACCGATCATCATTCTCTCGGCATTGGCATTCTTGTTGTCGGCATGCGGGCCGGGGAGCACAGGATCAAATATACCCGGTGCGGCAGCGGAGATAAAAAAAGGCGTCCAGCCGGTGGCGGACAATGAGATCGCCGTCATCGAGATGGAAAATTCCGCCGCGTACGGAACCATCAAGATCGAGCTGTATTCTAATATCGCGCCCAAGATGGTGGAGCGGTTCAAGGAGCTTGCACGTGAAGGCGTCTACGACGGAACCACTTTCCACCGCATCAATCCGTCGGTGATCCAGGGTGGCGACCCTTTATCCAAGGACGACGACCCGGAAAACGACGGAACGGGAAGATCGAGCAAGCCAAACGTTCCGGCAGAGTTTTCCGATCTGCTTTACGACACCGGCATTGTCGGGGCCGCTCGCGGACCAGACAATAACTCGGCGAACTCGCAGTTCTTCATCACGCTCAAACGCGAGCCCGGCTTCGATCAGCGATACACTATCTTTGGAAAGGTGATCGATGGAATGAGCAATGTCCGGACGATCTCGGGCGTGCAGCCTAAGGACGGGGAGCGGCCGGTCGAACCCGTCCGGATCAAGACGATACGGATTGAACCGAAACCGTAGAGTTGCTAGTATCTTAGCTGAGAGTTTCGCTCGCGTAGCTCAGTGGATAGAGCGCTTCCCTCCGGAGGAAGAAGTCGCAGGTTCGACTCCTGCCGCGAGTACCAAAACAAAAAGGGCGGTTCCCGGATGGGCCGCCCTTTTCCTGTCTTCACTGAGATCTGATCATCTGACCTTCAGCATCGGGTCGCCGAAGAGGGCCCACGAATACCGCACGTCGGCCCTGGCCGGCAGCTGTGATTTTGCATCGTTTATCAGGTCGCCCATTCGCGGTATCGAGCCATCGCCGATCTTTGCGAAGAACCTTTTTGCCATGATCTCCTGCACGTCCGGCGTCGTAAGGCCGGTCGAAGCCCATACCGCCACCGCTCCGCCATTCGCGGCCTTTGTAAGCGACTCTGCGAAGCTGTCGGTCGAATCGGGCACGACAAAGTAGCCATTCAAGCAGGTCAAGGCCGTAACGATCGTCGGTTTGGTCGAATTCGTCAGGTTGGGTACATGGACCTTTGAAAAGAAATTATCAGATCGCCATGCACCGGAGTTTCCATGGCCGGTGTAGTTAGCGATAAAGACCCCGGAGTTCGCCGGGTTAGCCGCATCGACCTCGTTAAATGCTCCCACCACGGTCGCTGTGGCTCCGGCCGCATTGCTTTGCACGGAGACTACCGGCATTGACGCGGGAAGGCCGGCCTTTATGCGGTTGCTCATTCCTTCGAAATCATAACCATCCGGCCAATCAAAGCCGAATAATGCTCCCCGGTCGAGCGAATTAGGCGTTAAGGAAGATTCCCACTGGACCGTCTTATTGAAAATCGTCGTTATGCCTGTCGCATTGCGAGCTGCGATGCGGCCGATCGGGATCTCGGCTAGGCCGTCGCCGTTGAAATCGGCAAGTGCCTCGTCACTTCCGGTCTCCTCATAAAGCGTATCGACCATTTCGGTAGGGACCTGGTTCCAATAGCCGTAATTCTGATAGTTTCTCGGATCGACCGATGCGTCTCCCAGCAGAAGGACATACGAGGGCGGAGTGCTCCAGTTCGAATTGGCATAGGACAAGAACGCCCGGACCGACGCCGAACTCGAAACACCATAACCGAACTCGTCAAAGATCTCCTCCGTGTCGACTATCTTGGTCGAGAATCCCTGGCCCATCCTGTACGCGGCCCACGTCTGAGCCTCGTTCAGATATGCCTTCGGCGTGATGATAACGAGGTTCGCACCCAGCGAAGGATCGCCGAGCATTTCAGGATCATTGGGCGTGACCGATACAGGTCCCGAAAAGACCGATGCTTCGATCGCAGTGAACACACGTCCCCGGCCGGATGGAATAACCGGCCCCCATGTCCCGCCGCTTTGTGCGATCTGAACATTGGTCATCAATCGCGGATCGGCCTCGTTCGTAACGTCGAATAATCTGATATTAGGCGAGGTAAAGCCCGAAACTGTAACCCGACGATAGTTCTCATTGTAGAAATTCAGTTTATTGCCCGCGGCAACATAGTTTCGGGGAAAGTCGATACTTACGTTGTCAAAAAGCGCGAGCCCGCCGTTCGTATTCTGCATCGTGATCGTATTTTGGCCATCGATCAGAACGTCGACCGGTATCGAATATTCCTTAGAGATGCTCTGTCGGTTGAAACCCGACATCGGCGCGAGTGCGACGCCGTTGATCGATACCGCAATGTTGTGTACACCCAACGTATAACCGCGCACGGTCAACGTAAGCGTCCGGTTGCCCGGAGTGCGGTCGATACCTGAAAGCTCGAAGGGAAGGTTGGTGACACCGGCGGATACCAAACGCCCCCAAAAATTCTCTGCGTCCCCATTGAGTATCTGGTTGATATAGAAGAGCCGCTCTTTCATGAAAAAGCTCTGTTTGTACTTATTGGCGGCAAGATTGGTCAGCCCTTTCCTGAGCACCGATGTAGCTATACGGCGGCCCGGCGTATCGCCGACGACTAAGAAGTACATCCTGATATCGCTCTCGACCGTGTCCAGACTCTTGCCGAAGAACTCGATATAGTCGGCATTCGGACCGACGATAATAGGCCGCTCCACGCCTTCCATATAGAGCTGCCAAAGCGACGGGTCGGCGTTGACATCAAAACCTGCCGATTCGAGCTGCGACCGATCGACGCGTATAATGCCGTCGTTCTTTACAGCGATCCGAACGCCCGGCTTTGCTATTACTTCACGATGCTTGATGGGATCGGCTTCGACGACACCTGACGCGATCTCCTGGCTCAGCTCGGTGTCGACGATGAGGGCATTCTTCGTTTTGGCGGGTTCGGCATAGGCGTTGAGCTTGGCCGAACCAAGTTCGTCGCCGCCGGCGATCGATTCGATGGCCGGTACATAAGCGGCCGTCACCGTTGACGACTCGATCCTTTCTCCGCTCAACTTGATCGCGACGATCTGATAGGTGGAGCCGAGCGATCCGGCGCGGTCAAAAAACGTATAGGTCTCACTCTCGACCGGCTGATCTCCGTATTTGAAGATCGCTCCCGGCAGCATTTCAGAGACCTGCTGCATTCCGGATTTATCCATCCGATAGACGTAGAAGCCGGCATTGTCCTTTTCGGCCGCCATCACCCACCGCAGGTAGGCGCCCTTACCCTCGCTGTAGCTTTCGACCCGGTCGAATCGCACGTCTCCTTTCTTTGGCAGGGCGATCGTTCTTTGGCTGCGCTTTGCGTCCCTTTCCAATAAACGGGACCGCTGGGCCGCGGCCGGCAGCGAAAGCGATGCGAAAAGCGAGACGATGGTAAGCAGGGACGCAATAATTCTCATTTTTGGTACTCCAATAACACGCGGGCGTAATCTGGTGACAAACGTACCCATATTACAATTACTACTTTTGACCCGTTTTTGAAAGATTTTATTAGCTGTGATCTGAGAAGAGCCGGCTCAAAGTGGCACAACTCCGTAACCTATATCCAGGTTCAGGTCAGTTTTATTCCCGTCCAGCCAAAAAATTCTTTCACTTTACTGCCGACGTCTCCGCTGCAAGGAGCTGTCTTAGAACAAACGGCAAAATGCCACCGTTCTTGTAGTATTCGATCTCTATCGGTGTATCGATGCGGAGGATTAGTTCCACATCGTCAACGCTGCCGTCTTTCCTTCTGATCGCCAATCGGACGGGATGTCGCGGGGTTATCTCCCGATTCTCGATCCCAGTCAGATCAAAGGTCTCCGTGCCGTCCAATTTCAGGCTTTCCGCGGACGAACCTTCTTTGAACTGGAGCGGCAGCACTCCCATTCCGACGAGGTTAGAGCGGTGGATCCGTTCAAATGACTGTGCAATAACGGCCTTGACGCCCATCAAACGAGTTCCTTTGGCCGCCCAATCACGCGAACTTCCCGTTCCGTATTCCTGTCCTGCAAAGATCAAGGTCGGCGTGTTTGACGCCTTGTACTTCATTGCCGCGTCATAGATCGACATCTGCTCGCCGTCGGGCTGAAACGCGGTGAAACCGCCCTCGATCGGGGCGACCATCAGGTTCTTTATCCGGACGTTGGCAAAAGTCCCCCGAAGCATCACGCGGTCGTTGCCGCGACGCGACCCATACGAGTTAAAGTCCCTCGGCTCAACACCTTGCTCTTGCAGATAAAGCCCTGCCGGGGAATTTGCCTTGATCGCGCCGGCTGGCGAAATATGGTCCGTCGTGACCGAATCGCCAAAGATCGCCAATGCTCTTGCCCCAACAAAGTCCGAAAACACCCCGGTTTCCATCGAAAAGTTCTCAAAAAACGGGGGTTCCTGGATATAGGTCGAGGAAGGATCCCATTCGTATACCTTGCCTGTACTGGAGCTTATATCGTTCCAGAGCGGATTCTGATCGGCAAATTCGCTATACAATCGGCGGTAGGTCTCAGGGTCGGTCGCGCCCTCCAGGACCGCCTTCACTTCATCAAGCGATGCCCAAATATCCTTGAGAAATACATCATTGCCTTCGCTGTCCTTCCCGATCGGATGCAAATTGACATCGCGAATCACGGTTCCGGCAAGCGCGTAGGCGACAACGAGCGGCGGGGACATCAGGAAGTTGGCCTTTATATTCTGATGAACGCGGGCTTCAAAATTTCGGTTCCCCGAGAGAACAGACGCTCCGATAAGATCGAATTCCAGTATCGCCTGCTCGATCCCGGCATCCAGCGGGCCCGAATTCCCGATACAGGTGGTGCATCCGTAACCCACAAGATTGAAACCGATCCGATCGAGATATTGCTGGAGCCCGGTCTTCTCCAAATATTCCGTTACGACCCTCGAGCCCGGAGCAAGGGAGGTCTTGACGTGTTCGGGCACCCTCATACCGCGCTCGACCGCCTTTTTGGCAACGATCCCCGCGGCGACCATTACGGCAGGGTTCGATGTATTAGTACACGATGTGATCGCGGCGATCAGAACATCTCCGTTACCAATCGCGACCTGCTCCGGCGGGCATGCGGTTCCGCCATCTTCGACGCGGTCAGGCGTCGGCCGGTTATTCATCATCTCGACTTCGGTAGTGACGTTCGTATCTTTTGCGGTCGTATCCCCGAGGATGGGCAGTGGGATCGATCTTGAATCCTGATCGCCGCCGCCCTCTCTTACTTCGGCGGGAAATCCGCAGAGGGTCACCATATGCCTCTTCTCCAGCTCGTCCTCCGATTTTCCATATCCGCCCTCAGAAAGCGGCTGGACGAAGAGTTCACGAAAGCGGTCATCCAGCTTGGAAAGTTCGATCCTGTCCTGCGGGCGTTTTGGCCCGGCCACGGAAGGGTT
>JAJNPX010000104.1 GCA_021155145.1 Acidisarcina sp.
CCAATGGAAAGCGGCCCTTTTGGCTTACGATGGTTGCCCCGGCGGGCAAAAACTTTTCCGCGATCTTGATCGATTGCTCAAGGACGCCGCCCGGATTGCCTCTGAGATCGAGGATAAGGGACGTCATACCGGCCCGCTTCAAGGCGGCAAAGGCCGTATCGAATTCGGAATAGCTCGTAAAACTAAACCCTTCGGGCATCTCGATCAGGCCGATGCCGTCGCCGATGATGAACGCATTGGTCACGGTCGGCTGCGGGATCCGCTCTCGCTTGATATCGACGGCGAGATCACGGCCGTCCCTTTCGACGACCACACGTACCGATGTCCCACGCGGCCCGCGGATCATGTCCCTGACCGCAAGCGAAGACCTGGCGTCGACCGCGACGCCGTTTATCGATCTGAGTTTATCCCCAAACCTCAGGCCGGCCCTTTCCGATGCCGAACCCGGAAAGGTCCACATTATGTAAGTGCCGATCTCGCCGTTTCGCTCGTAGGAGGCGATCGTCGAACCGGTTCCGAAGTACTCGCTCTTTTGATCGCCGATCAGTTCGTCGTACTCGGCCGCATCGTAAAAGTTCGAATGCGGATCGAGGACCTTCAGCATCGCGTTCACAGATGCCTTGGTGAGTTCGTTCTGGTCGAGCGACCTGCCGGCCACGTGATTTTGGCGAATGACCGCGATGGCGTCAAGGATGTCGGTGGTGATAGACGAGGCAAGCGGCTGCGACGGCCTTGCTGGCCGAGCCGTCTTGCCCGAGGAGGCAGAGAACGTGCGCCCCGCCGAAAGCGAAAAGGGATCGTCCGACCGCTTTTGGCCCACGGTCCTGGTCGCCCCCGGCTGCGAATAGACCGAGGCAGCCGCCGCCAAAACCAACGCTGCAAATGCTATTCTATCCAGCATAGTTCGCAAGTCCGAGGAAAAGGTTTGAAAACCCGAAGCCCTTCCGGTCCATCTCATCGTCTGATATTTGAAGACACTATACGACGATTAGCGATTCAATTCCAGTTATAGCGATACGCGACCTCGAACTGTTTGTAAATAAAACTCAATTCAAGGAAAATGCTACTCATGTCCGACGAAAGCGAAGGCGTCCTTACTGAAAAGCTACAGCGTCTGATAGAGACGATCGACATTGCAAATGTCCTGACCGACCCATTGACGCGTGCCATAAAAGACCTATTGACGGTGACTGCTGCCGACCTGGAGTCGGACGAAGCCTCTGTGCTGATACGCGACGGTGACGAGGGAGACCTGCGGTTCCTCTGCGCCATCGGCAAGGTGGCCGAGCAGCTGATGGATGTAAAGGTCCCGGCGGGAAAGGGCATCGCGGGCTTCGTGCTTTCGTCCGGCCAGCCGATGGTGGTCTCGAATGTGGAGGAAGATTCGGCATTTTACGCCGAGATCGACAAGGCGACGGGCTATTCGACCGAGATGGTCCTCGCCACGCCGCTTCGCTACGAAGGGGAGATCACAGGGGTGCTCGAATACATAAATCGCAAGGGAGCACCGCCGTACAAGCCCTTTTCACCCGACGATATGGACCGTGCCGCGCGGTTCGCTGACGCGATCGCATCGCTCGTACACGCATACGGCTCGGCCAAACTCTTTCGAGACCTGGGCGAGCGGATCGTGAACGATGAGGATTCCTTTAATATCGACGACGTGCGCGATTGGCTTGCGGGCTTTCGCGGCGGTGCAGAGCATCGGGAGATGATGGACCTTGCCGTGATCGTTCGTGAGATCGCGGGCCGCGGCGAGGACGAGCGTCATCTCTGCAGGGAAGTTCTGGAATCGCTTTTGAAATATACGGGCGCACGCACCGAGACAAGCTTTTTGGGCATCCAATGACGACTGTTTCAGGATACGAAGAGATAGGGAACCGCAGCAGGACGATCTATTTCATCCTCGACGATGAATGGCGCTCAGCCACCGGCAAAGGTGTGAGCGTCGCCATTATCGACAGCGGCATCGATGCGACTCATCCCGATCTGGAAGGTAAGGTGGTCGATTCGGTCGTAGCGAGGATCGACAAGAAAAAGGTGGTGTTCGATCCCTCGGACGACGGCGATTCGGCCGGCCATGGAACGGCGTGTGCGGGCATCATCTCGCGGATAGCACCCGATGCCGAACTTCACAGCATAAAGGTGCTCGGAGCAGGCGGGCTCGGCGACGGTATGGCCTTCATGGCCGGCCTCGAGTGGGCGATAAAGCAAAAATACCGCGTCATCAATCTTTCTCTCGGAACGACGAAGCCGCAGTTTTTCGCGCCCCTTCACGATCTTCTGGACCGTGCCTATCAGGCCGGCTGCATAGTTGTTGCGGCCGCCAATAATCTGCCGCAGCCGAGTTTCCCATCTGTGTTTTCCTCGTCGCTGATCTCGGTGATCAAGAGCGAAGAGACCGATCCCCTGAACTTCGGTTTTCAGTACGGCGAAGTTATCGAACTTACGGCACCGGGCGTTAACGTCCGAACGGCGTGGCCCGGCGGCGGATATCGGAACCTCACCGGAAACAGCTTTGCCTGTCCGCACATCGTCGGCGTTGTTGCCCTCCTGCTCGAAAAGCACCCCGACCTCACCCCGTTTCACGTGAAATCGGCTCTACACTCCATCGCAATGGAGAATCAGGATGAACTGAAGCAAGGGGAGCCCGATAGCAGATCGAAAGGTGATTAGGATCGAATCTGACAGGCGGGGCTATTCGGTGTCGAGCACTTCTCTAACCTTTTGGGCCAGCGCGTCCGTTGTGAACGGTTTCTGCAGCGAATTTGCGGGACTGTCGGCGTCCGGGTATCCCGACATGAAAATAACCCGGATGTCGGGACGCAGCAGTTCAAGTCGGCCTGCCAGTTCGTGCCCGCCAACTCCGGGCATTATCATATCCGTTATCAATACGTCTATTTTGCCAGGGTACGACGCGGCGATATCGATTGCTTCGTTTCCATTTGCCGCCGCGAGCACCGTGTAGCCATACAATTCCAGGACCTGCTGCGAAAGGCTCCGAACCGCATCTTCGTCCTCTGCGAGCAGGACCGTCTCCGATCCTAAAAGTGACTCCGGCGTCTTAGGGTCGTCGGCCGCCTCAATTTCATCGGGTGCCTTTGGAAAGT
>JAJNPX010000420.1 GCA_021155145.1 Acidisarcina sp.
CCTCGTAGCTCCGTTGTTCGGCCGCCGGCGGCGTTTGGGCAAATGAGACGCGGCCGCCAAACATTACGATGGCCGCCGCGGCAAAAATAAGAATTGTTCTATGGGGCTTGTTCATTCTCTGATCTCCTATGAAATGTTCCAAAGTGCGATTCATTCCACAGGCGAGCCCCTGAAAAGTTGCAAAATTACGACCCGGTAGGGAACATCGCCTCATCGACCCGCTGGCCGTATGTCACTGTCCCGATATTCGTTTCCTCCACGATCTTGTCGTTCTCATAGAGCACTGTGCGATACGGAACGAGTGTTCCCTGAGCATAATTATAATCGTAGAACTTACGCCGGTACTTTTTCCCGTCTTCCTCATACTCGAGCATCATCACGCGATACGTCTTTGCGCTCACAAAATACCGTGTCTTTCTACCGGCCTTGTCCGTAAGATCCACGAGGTGATATTCGACGCCGAGCACCTTGTCCTTTCCCGCGAGCGCGATGGTCGATTCGTTTTCCTTATACCTGAGCAACGCGTCAAGGCCGCGATAGATCTGGTTGTGAAAACTCTTCGACGCTTCCTCGGTCGGCGCGAACATCGTTTCGTTATAGATGCCAAAGGTCTTTCCTTCGTTCAGTACCAATGAGAAGCGGACCGTCGGAAATTCCTGGTCAAAACGGAGCTTCTCATTGCTTATGGTCTCGCCGCGAATCATCCACTTTTGATAATTTGCGGTCTCCATCTTTCCCTGCCCGTTAAGGACGGTGGTCTTTCCGCGTTCGATGGCGGTCTTCCTGATCTGGTTCAGAGCGGCGCGTCCGCCTGACGGGCCGTACACGAACAACGACGTCTCGACCACGGCTTCCGCGGTCGGGTTGGCCAACATCTCCTTTGCGGTCTGGGGCCGTGCGGTGACCGGCGCCGGTGTCGGCGACGGCGTGGGTGTCGGGTTGGCGTCCTGCGCCATCAACCCATAAAATGAGGCGAAGGCTCCGACCGCCAACAAAGCGCGGAAAAATTGAGACACTATTGAAAAACTCCCGAGGGATACCTTATTCGTCAAAACAAAGGCGGATTGTAACATAATCTGCGTTTATGGGCATTACCGGGCGCGTGACAAAAGAATTGATGAGCCCTTCTTCTCAAAGGATGCACAAAACCCGTGTGATCCGGTTTTTTCCAACTTCTAAGATCTATGTTTAACGTCGTACTTGTCGAACCCGAGATACCGCCGACTACCGGCAACATCGCACGCCTGTGCGCTGCTACCCAAACAAAGTTGCACGTTGTCGGCGTGACCGGCTTTCGCATGGACGACCGCACATTGAGGCGTGCGGGCCTCGATTATTGGAATGAGGTCGACCTTTACCGTCACGTCGATCTCGAAGCGCTCTACGCTAGTGCTCCTGAGGGTCGATTTTTTTATCTCACCACAAAAACCCGCAAGGTCTATACCGATCAGCAATTTGCCCAGGGAGATTTTCTGGTCTTCGGGCCGGAAACTCGTGGACTGCCCGCGTCGCTCTTAGAGACTAACGCCGACAGGTGCCTCACAGTGCCAATGTTGAATCCCAACGTTCGCAGCCTCAATCTCGCCACCACCGTCGGCATCGTGCTCTACGAGGCGATCAGACAAACCTCGCGGTAGTTAAAACGTATCCTTTCAGCCATTTAGGACATCAGATGCATGGCATCTTTTCCGGCAAATTTCGCGTCCAATCAACGTCTGTGAACGGTCACCAAAAGTGACAAAACACTGGATCAAGGAGAGGTACCAATATGAAGATCATTCGCAATTTTATTATGATGGCATTCGCCGTCACGCTTATTTCGGTTGTGACCGTGAATGCTCAGACAAATATTTCGTCTTTATCGCCGCTGGAAAAGAAGGTCCGGAAAGAGATTCTGACGCTGCCGTATTACGGCCTTTTCGACCACATCTCTTTCAAGGTTGACGGCGGCACGGTCACGCTTTATGGAAAGACCACTTCGCTGGGAACAATGAAGAGTGCCGAACGCGCGGTCAGCAGGATACCCGGTGTTATCGAGGTAGTGAACAATATCGACGAACTGCCTCCGTCTTCCTACGATGACCGGATCAGACGGCAGGTCGTAGGCGAATTCGTTCGTTCATCCGGATTATATCCCTATATTTCGGGCGTTAACCCTTCGGTTCGGATCATCGTGGAGAACGGCCGCATCACACTCGAAGGCTACGTGGCCAACAAAGGCACGTCGAACCTGATGTACCTATTGGCCAACCGCGTTCCCGGCACCTTCGGCGTGACCAATAACCTGATCGTGGAAAAGAACGTAGGCTAAGCCTATCCACAACTGATGATGACGCGACGGCCCGACAGCGATGTTGGGCCGTTTTTACGTTATGCGGAAGATCCGCCCCGTCGTCCTGCCGAAAACAGATCGGACGTAGCCATCCGTCACACATTCCATCGAAACCGGCGTGTACCCCAGCCGAATAAACAGTTCCGGTTTTTTGCGTTTCAAGCCGCAATAAAGCATTATATTCGTTTGCCCTGAGGGACGGAATCGTAACTATGCTGACTGCGGAAAAAATAAGGAACATCGCCATCATCGCTCACGTCGACCACGGAAAGACCACGCTGGTCGATGCCATGCTTGCACAATCGGGGACCCACCGCGAAAACGAAGCGGTCGTTGACCGTGTGATGGACTCGATGGACCTGGAGCGCGAGCGCGGCATAACGATCATGGCGAAGAACACGTCCGTCCGTTATGGCGATTACAAGGTAAATATCCTCGACACACCCGGCCACGCTGACTTCGGCGGCGAGGTCGAACGGGTTCTGAAGATGGTCGACGGCATCGTGCTCCTGGTCGATGCGGCCGAGGGCTGCCTTCCGCAGACGCGCTTTGTGCTTCGAAAGGCACTTGAATTGAAATTGCCGGCCATCGCCCTGGTCAACAAGATCGACCGCCAGGATGCACGGCCCGAAGAGGTGGTGAACGAGATCTATGACCTTTTCATAGACCTCGGCGCCAACGACCAGCAGATCGAATTTCCGATACTCTATTCGATCTCGCGCGACGGCATCGCAAAGAAAGACCTTGCCGACGAGGGTAAGAACCTCAAGCCGCTGTTCGATCAGATAATCGAGACGATACCCGCTCCCCACGCCCTTCGCGACGACAGCCTGCAGCTACTGGTCGCGAACATCGACTACAACCCCTTCGTCGGGCGCCTCGCCATTGGCCGGATATTTTCCGGCGATATTGCAAAGAATCAGGAGGTCGCCGTTTCCAAACGAGATGGCACTCTCGTAAAGACGCGGGTCAAAGAGTTATTCATATTCGAGGGCCTCGAGCGAACTAACGTAGAAAATGCCGGAACGGGAGAGATCGTCGCGCTCGCCGGGTTTGACGATGTCGAGATCGGCGAGACCATCACGCTCCCCGACAATCCCAAACCGCTTCCGGTGATCAACGTCGATGAGCCTACCATTTCGATGATCTTCGGTGTGAATACCTCGCCGTTCTCCGGCATCGACGGCAAATTCGTCACCTCGCGCCAGATCAAGGAACGCCTCGACCGCGAACTGCTCGGCAATGTCGCGCTCAGAGTCGAACAGACCGCGGCGGCGGAGCAATTCAAAGTATCGGGCCGCGGCGAGCTGCAACTGGCAATTCTGATCGAGATGATGCGGCGCGAGGGCTATGAGCTCCAGGTCTCAAAACCCGAGGTCATCACCCGCAAAGACGAAAAGACCGGCGACCTGCTCGAGCCGATCGAACAGGTCGTGATCGACGTGCCCGACGAATTTATCGGCGTCGTGACCGAGGCGATGGGCCGCCGTAAGGGCCAAATGACGAAGATGGTCAATAACGGCTCGGGGCGCGTCCGGCTCGAATTCGAAGTTCCCTCGCGCGGCCTGATCGGATTCCGAGGCGAGTTTTTGACCGAGACGAAAGGCACCGGCCTGCTAAACACGCTATTCCTTCGATTCGACAAATGGCAGGGCGAGATGAAATCGCGCTCGACCGGTTCGCTCGTGGCCGACCGAATGGGCGAATCGACGACGTATTCGCTCTTCAATCTGCAGGAACGCGGCACGCTATTCATCAAACCGCAGGTAAAGGTCTATGAAGGAATGATCGTCGGTGAGAATGCCCGCGAAGTCGATCTCGACGTCAACGCGATCAAGGAAAAGAAGCTCTCCAATATGCGGACCACCTCCGCCGACGAAGCCATGCGCCTCGTCCCCGTCCGCGAGATGTCGCTCGAACGCGCCCTCGAATTCATCGCCGACGACGAACTCATCGAGGTCACCCCCAAAGCAATCCGCCTCCGCAAACGCGTCCTAAGAGCCAACGAACGGCCGAAGAAGTAGCAGCTTAGAATCTTTCGTAAAGCCTGTCCCATATCCGCCGAGCTTTGGAGCGGTCGGCAGCGGCAAGGTAGAGATCTTCCTCTGTCACGACGGCCAGGGACGGCATCACGAACAGCGTTTGCAACTCCCTCCTTACGAAGGAGGGATGGCAGCCGCTCTGGGCCGACGGGGAGGTTCTCCTCGGTCACTTTTCACTGTTCACTATTCACTATTCACTGTTCACTAGTAAGTCCGCCACCCCGACGGCCACGCCTTCCGCATCAGCAAAGGCATCGATTGCGAGGGGGCCTTAGGGTCGATGGTATTCTTCCTGCTTTTGCACGACCAAGCAACGGTTAACGACTTCAAACAATCTATGAAGTATGAGTCTGACAAAAATCGTAGCCTTAGTTCTATTTGTACTCACCCTCGCCTCCAGCGCGTTTGCAACCGCACAAGCTCCTGACGTACTTATCTACAAGGGCGAAAAGAAGCACTTGTTAAGCAACCCTCTCGAGGACTTTTACGAAATGGGTAATCGTAAGCGTCCCAAGTTTATGGTCGAGCCATTCACCATTAGTTCGGGAAACTGGCGGGGATATGTTGCAACCTGGGAAATAGAGAATGACAGACTTTACCTGCGTGAAGTTAAAGCATGGCTTTGTCCGGGACCAAACGAGGCAAGCTGTAAAAAAGTCACTCTTGAGGGAATATTCCCCGGGAAAGTCCGTGACGGGCGCGTGAGCGCGGAGTGGTTTACTGGTAAGCTGCGAATCCCCGATGGCGAGCAGCTTCGTTATGTACACGCAGGCTACGCTTCAATCTACGAGCGAGACATCATTTTTGATGTTACAAAAGGAACAGTCGGACCTCCACAAATTAACGACAATACAAAAGGGCCAATCCCATCCGAACTTGAGTTGATGAAAGCAGAGCTCGCGAAACTGAAAGCTAAGACTGAGCCAGAGAAAAAGACGGCGACAGGCACGAATGTACGTGCGATCAACATCGTTCCCGGCGAAGGAGTATTTAAGTTCGGAACCCCACGAGAACGGCTTGAGGAGGTTATTGGGAAGGGGGTGCTGAAAAGTAAGTACGCCGAGGTCTACTTTGTAGACTATCCGGATCAAGGGATTCAAGCGTCATTCGACAACAAAACGAACACTGTACATGTCATCTTCCTTTACAACAATGCTAATAGGTACGAAGCGTTTTCGACACCAATGATCAGAACAAACAAGGGGATAGGCTGGACCGCATCTGAGGACGATGTTCTCCGAGTCTATGGGGCGCCCGTGAAAGACTACAGCGATGAGTCACAATCCTGGCGGCGTATTGAGTATCCGGGAATTGACTTTATGTTCGAGGGCGGACGGCTGGTGAGAATTGGGATTCTTGGACCAGATGGAAATTAGATTTCGGCAGCTTGCTGCAATGGTGAGCGGAAGGGCTCTGCCCTTCCGGAAGCCTGCCCACTATAATTTAGGAGGCTGTGCCTCCCGCCTATTTTGAATACCAGCGGATCTGTTTGATGTCCATCTCGAGCGGTTCGTCGTCGAGCAGCGGCTTGCGGAGCCAGTATCTGGCACTTGAATATTTGTAGTCCTCAGGTCGTTCGGCCAAACCCTCATCCACCGGATTATTGTGAATGTAGTTCACTTTCTGCATGAACATTGATTCGCTGGTGAGCAGAAATTTATCGGAATGGTGTTCCCAAAGCGAGTATTTATAGTTGCCGGCTTTCTCTTCAAGCTGAAGTTTACGCAGCGATTCTTCCGGCCCATTCTCTTTCAAATGGTCAACCAATCGCCGAGCCGAAATGCCGTTCAGGTAACGAAGCGTTTCGGATATTTTCCGTTTACCGTCGGTGATGACATGTATGTGTTCCAACATTATCACGGGCGAAGATGAGAACTGGTGTCTCCCGCGAGCCTCGTTGTAGGCCTCGGTTGCTAGCTTTTTGAAAAGGTCCCGCTGAAAGATCGAGAGTCGATTGTGAGTTACGGAAGTAAGCCAGTAAGCGGGATGTCGCGAGAATCCTTGAACATTAGGCAGAGGAGCGGCGGCATTGCCGCGGAAAGCTTTAGGGCATTATCGGAAAAGCACAGCTTTTCCGCAAATAGACGGGCAAACCCCGAAAAGCATCAGCCGATGAGAATCGCCGCTCCCTGCGAAGAGACAGACCGAACTAGGGGAGCGTCCCCTCGCGAAATTTTGGGGCTGGGCGCGACTTCGAAACGATCCACAGTTGCATTTCCGCTCCTTTTCTTACACCAACGTATGCAGTCTTGATCCGACCGGGAGCAAGGCCATGCTTCTTCGAAAGCTCTTCGGCCGTCAACTTGAGTGCCGTGAGAGCCTTTGTTCGACTAATTCTCTTGCTCGACGTCGCCAGCAGGTGCACTACGCTTTCCTCTTCCGACTTAACAATCTCCGCGAACTCGACGAGATCGAGTCCAAAATCACATGGTTCAACCGATTTTTCCCCAAACT
>JAJNPX010000426.1 GCA_021155145.1 Acidisarcina sp.
ACGCGTGTGAAATAGTAGTTAAAAACCTGCCGGAAGCCGGGAAGTACCGGCGACGAAAATTCGAGGACGACGAGCCTGCCGCCCGGTTTCAGCACGCGCCGAAGCTCTCTCAGGCCGTCGCGAAAGTTAGACAAATTCCTCAGTCCGAAGGCGATCGTCACGGCGTCGAATGTGTGATCGGCAAACCCGAGGTTCATCGCATCTCCTTCGACATAAGGCACAGATATCGATCCGCGTGCATTCTTTGCCGAGGCGACGGCCAACATCGGGCGGCAGAAATCGGTCCCGATCACGCGGGCCTTTGCGTGCGTTTGTAGTTCGACGGAAAGATCGCCGGTCCCGCACGCGACATCGAGGACGGTCGCCGAGGGGTCATCGAGTATAGGCTGCAGCATCTTTCGGACCTTTCGGCGCCAACGCTTGTCGATGTTCATCGACAGCACATGATTCAAAAGGTCATAGCGCCCCGCGATGCCCGAAAACATCGCACGGACCGCCCTCGCGTGCTCCAGTTCAGTTGCTGTTCGTGAACCGGCCATCAGGGTAGTTCCGCCGCCGGCTTTTCCGTCGAGGCCGGCTTATCCGCCGAGGTTACTTTCACCACGACGACAGGGTTTTTCGAGAGCCGATCGGCGACCCGCTGAACATCCGCAAGCGTAACGGACTCGATGGCCTTCTGTTCGGCCGACGGTACGCCAAGCTTGAATGTATCGGCGTCGAGCCAGAATTCGTCCGGTGCCGTCTTTGCCCGATGGCTGAGGATCGCCGCCTTGGCCGGATCGAACTCCTTTCCATCCACGGGTTTCGATAAAAGGAGCGTGATGAGGTTCTGCGGGATCGAACCGGGGTCGCCATTCGTGATCCCGACGGTGAAGCTGCCGGGCAGGATATGAGCTTCGTTGGCGACCTTTATCAGACCGGCGTCCGGGAGGTTCTCTTTTAGCCGGCCCTCGAGGATCTTGCTGAGGACAGCGGCGGCCGCGTAATCTTTTTCATTTCGGGCAACACCGCGAAACATAAATCGCGTGTAATTGCCGGCCCTTCCTTCGACGCTTACAAGGCGGACAGCCGGATCCTCCGGCTGCTTAAAGGTCGAGGGGATCAAGCGGTCGGATTTTAGCCAGCTTCCGAAATAACGGCGGGCGGCGCGATAGGCAAGCGCGGCGTCGATCGGGCCCGTGATCGAGACCGTTGCATTGTCCGATGTAAGGAACCGCTGCCTTGCATCCAGAAGATCTGCAAAACCGAGGGCCGAAACCGACTCGACGGTGCCGAGTTCCGGCCGGCCATAAGGAAATGCCCCGAAAAGCTGTTTCGACGCCGCCGCGTCGGCCGCATACACCGGGTCTGCTTCAAGCTCTTTTATCTTCTCGATCCGTTTTGCGGCGAGCCTGGCCGTCGTTTCCTTGTCTATCGTCGGGTTGGCGACCGCGGTTGCCACGGCCTCGAGCATGGTCAAAAAATCGCCGGGACGGGCGGATGCATTTACCTGTACGTAATCGTAGTTTGCGGTTATATCGAGGCTTCCGCCGAGATCGTCCTTGAAAAAATCCCGAGAGGCCTCGTTCGGAAAGAAACTCTCCGCCAGAAGGGCCATTGTGCCTTCTTTTCCCTGCGGATCGAATGCGGTCCCGCTATGTATTCGTACCTTTACCGTCACTTTGTCGGCCGAGGCGTCCGGCCACATCAGGACCTTTAACCCATTGAGGAGTCTCTCCTGTTTCGGAAGAGCGGGCCTTTGGGCGGCAATGAAAGAGGCGGCGCAAAATATGAGGCCCAGAGCCGTAATTTGTCGAACCAAAGTTCCTGATCGGTACGTATTCATAATTGAGCGGGCACCCTGTATTTTTGCGGATGTAATATTGCCGGGCAAATTGATGCCATTGTGGGCGTCTTAGATTAGTTGCCGGCTGGCTGCAATTTGTTGCAGTACAACAATAGAGCCGGGCGTCTAAATGCTTGGTCAAAATGAGAATTTTAGAGGGCGGTGGGCATCGCGTCAAACGATTGCAGCATCTATGCCCAATGAATAAGCGGTTCGTTCGCCCGGTTCTGCAACCTAAAAACCGCTTAACAACATTGAAAACAGGCGTTATACTAGTAGTAATGTGGTCAGGGCCCGAATAGTCGGGTATAGCTTTAGCGAGGCCAGAAATAAAGATGGGAAAGATACTAAAGTTTTGCAGTTCGTGTGAAGAGGGATTTGCGGAGAGGTTCACGTTCTGTCCCGATTGTGGAGGTTCGCTGCAAGCCGTCGAGTTGAATCCTGTCGAACCGGCATCCGCCGCCGACGCCAACATTGGTGTTGAGGTGGCCGAGCCGCAGCCCCCGGCATTTATTCAGGAGACCCGAGCGGAAGAGCCGACCGTCGCTTTTTCAGCGGCTGAGCCCGAGCCGACCGTAGATGAGATCGAGTTCGCATCGGCCCCAACCGAAGAGATACCGGCAACGATCGAAGAGCCGATCGAGGAGCCCGCGGCGGAGCCGATCGCGGCCACACAACCAGCCATCACTCACGAACATCATCACGATGCACCCGCTTTCATGACCGCACCGGGCATCTTATTCGAGTCGGAGCCCAAGTATGCGGATGAGGTGAGGCACACGATACCGGCGCCTATCCTGACGAAAGACGAAGACGGATATTCGATCACGGTGATCGAAGAAAAGAACAGCA
>JAJNPX010000429.1 GCA_021155145.1 Acidisarcina sp.
CCCTGCAGTGGAATTACTGGCGCAGGGCAAAATAGATGTCGACGATATGATATCCGCACAGTTTCCGCTGAGCAATGGCATCGAGGCATTTGACGAAGCCGAGAGAAAAGGGACGATGAAAGTGCTCTTGTCGATGGAATAGAACCTCCTCGTTCCACTGATCGTGATCGTCAAAAAGTGTGTGGATATTCACCCTTTTTGATATACTCAAGGTCAACGAGTAAACCCCGCATGTTCGCAGATCCCACGACGGAGTAGTACATATGTTTATGGAGAAGCGGCCTGTCCAGAAAAGTAACGTTTACCTGATATTGCTGTCGGCTGTGATCGCAGTATCGTCGGCTGCCGGCCAACAACCGCCAAACTCGGCGGCTTTGTTGTCGGATTCGTTTGCCGAGGTCGCCAAAAAGGTAGAACCTTCCGTAGTGAGTATCGATGCAAAGTCGCGAAACCAGGAGTTAGCTACCCGAGGCAACGGGGCGGTCCCAAACAATTCGGATGATATTCTCGACTTTCTCCGGCGCCAGTCTCGCCGCCCGACGACCTCCGTCGGCAGCGGCTTTATCGTGGACCGTAGCGGATATATCCTTACGAACGCTCATGTGGTTCAGGACTCGGCCCGGATAATCGTTCGGCTTGAGAACGGCGATGAATTTCCGGCAAAGGTCGTCGGGACCGATGATGAGACCGATGTAGCGGTTTTGAAGGTGGACGCGGGTCGGGATCTTCCGGTCTCGGAGCTTGGCGATTCAAGTAAGGCACGTGTCGGCGAATGGGTGCTTGCCATCGGCTCGCCTTTTGGCCTTGCCCGTACGGTCACCGCCGGGATCGTCTCTCAGACCAACCGCGACACTCCGACGACGACAGTTTTCCAGCGATTCATTCAGACGGATGCAGCCATCAATCGCGGCAACTCGGGCGGCCCGCTCGTGAATATGAAGGGAGAAGTGATCGGCATCAATTCCCAGATCGCGACGTCGACCGGCGACTATAACGGTGTCGGGTTTGCGTTGCCCTCTAATGAAGCCAAATATGTCTATGACCAGATCATCAAGCACGGACGTGTCCGCCGCGGATTTCTCGGCGTTACCCTTGAATCGGTAAAGCCAGAATTTGCAAAGGTGTACGGCCTCGATTCGGCGAAGGGGGCGATCATTACCGATGTGCGGCCTGCGACGGGCGGCGCCGCGAGGGCGGGGTTGAAAACCGGAGACGTCATTACGCGGTTCAATGGACAACCGGTGGCAAGTGCACAGGACCTCATCGCGCGTGTTGCGTCGTCGTCGCCCGAGGACAGCATTTCGCTTGATTACCTTAGAGAGGCGGGAAGTGCGTTCGAACGCCGAACGGCACGTGTAACGCTGGGCGAGCGTCCCGTTGCCACGCGTGCGGCGAATGGCGACCCCGAACCCGTTAAACTTCCCGTAGATGTGAAGGGAGATGAGACAAAGCCTTTTGGCCTTACGGTCAGTGAACTCACGCCGACCCTTGCCGCGACCTATCGGCTCGAAGGGTATAAAGGCGTCCTCGTAAAGGAGATCAATCCGGAAAGCTTTATAGCCGATCTTAAGTCATCGAACGGCATCGGTGCGGCGATAGGGACGGGCGACCTTATTCAAAGGATAAATCGGGTGAGTGTAACGGATTCGAAAGCATTTGTTGAGGCGGTAAGTCGGCTTGAAAAGGGCGACCCCGTGGTCTTGCACGTGCTTACTTACAATCCGGAGACGGCACGTCCAACTCTAAAAGTAGTTCAGTTCACCGTTCAATAGACGGAAATTGATCAAATAAATTATCTAACGAACCTTGCGAGCGCTGGGAAACCCTTGCTTTCCCCGATGCCGGTTTGCGGAAAAGGGGGCAAAATATTCGAACACACTAAATTTTATGGCACAGGCAAAACAGGCAAAATCAAAAACAAAGAGAAAACCATCGGTCAAGGCCTATCAGAATTTCATAGGCGGCGAGTGGGTGAATTCCGCTTCGGGCGAGACGTTCGATAACGTAAACCCTGCCGATAAAGACGACGTGGTCGGGCGATTTCCGAGATCGACCGCTGAAGACGTGAATGCGGCTGTAGCGGCGGCAAAGGATGCGGCCACCCGTTGGCGCCGAACTCCTGCACCCAAGCGAGCAGAGCTTTTGTTCAACCTCGGGGAGATACTCCGCGATAACAAGGATCGCTATACCCAGGAAATGACCCGCGAGATGGGCAAGGTGCTCAAGGAAGCGGGCGGCGATGTACAAGAGGCGATCGACTGTACCTATTACACCGCGGGAGAAGGACGGCGATTGCACGGCTTTACGACCCCGGCAGAGATGCCGAATAAGTTCGCAATGTGTGTGCGCCAACCTGTCGGTATCTGCGGCCTCATCACGCCATTTAATTTTCCAATGGCGATCCCGTCATGGAAGCTGATCCCGGCGCTTGTATGTGGAAACACGGTCGTGATCAAATCCGGTGAGGACGTGCCGCTCTCGGCGCTGAATCTCGTAAAGGCGTGTGAGAAAGCGGGCATCCCGAAAGGCGTCGTAAATCTTGTGAACGGGTTTGCGGAACCTGGCGCCGCGCTCGTCGATCACAAGGATGTAAGGCTGATCTCCTTTACCGGTTCCACTGAGACGGGCCGGATCATCGCTGAGGCGTGCGCCCGCGACAACAAGATCGTGTCGCTGGAGATGGGCGGCAAGAATGCCATCATCGTGATGGACGATGCCGATATCGACAACGCGGTCGATGGTTCGCTGTGGGGTGCTTTTGGTACCAGCGGCCAACGGTGTACCGCATCGTCGCGGCTAGTAGTACATAAGAAGGTCTACAAGAAATTCGTCACAAAATTGGTCGAACGGGTGAAAGCGCTTCGTGTGGGTAATGGGCTCGACCCGAAAACCGATGTCGGCCCGGTGATCAATGAGGACGCGATGCAGAAGATCCTCGGGTACATTCACATCGGGAAGAACATCGACAAGGCGACGTTGGCCTCCGGCGGGAACCATCTGACCAAGGGAGACCATTCAAAGGGCTTCTTTATTGAGCCGACGGTATTTTCCGACGTCAAACCTGGCATGCGCATCGAGCAGGAAGAGATCTTTGGCCCGGTTACCTCGGTCATCCCGTTCTCAACGCTCGATGAAGCCATCGAGATAGTCAACGGCGTAAAATACGGTCTCTCCTCGGCGATCTATACGCAGGACGTCAACAAAGCATTCTACGCAATGCAGGAGCTTTACACGGGCATCTGTTACGTAAATTCGGCGACGATAGGGGCCGAGG
>JAJNPX010000433.1 GCA_021155145.1 Acidisarcina sp.
GGTTTGGAGGGCGGGGTTCGCGAAGATCAACTTCATATTGGCTCGGATCTCTTCGCGGGTTGAATTGTTGAGTTGATAGATCTGGGCCTCCGAATAATTTACTGGGACTATACCCGCGGCGTCCGCAAGCACGAGCTTCTCCACACGGTTTGGGTATTTTATCGCCATCAGCCCGGCGACCCAGCCACCCATCGAATTGCCCACCAGGGACGCCCTTTCGACCTTGATCTCCGCCATGAACTTATCGAGAAAATCGACGAACGTTCCAACGCGGTATTTCAATGCGGGCTTGTCCGATCTGCCAAACCCGACCTGGTCGAGTGCGAAAACGTGATAATTCTGTGCTATCGCGGGAGCGTTCAGGACCCAGTTCGCAGTGCTGCCGCCGAGGCCGTGGAGGAGAATGACCTTTGGCTTCGCGGGGTCACCGGCTTCAACATAGTTGATCTTCGCCCCGAATACAGTGACGGTTTTCTCTTGCGGTGCCTGCCCCAAAAGTGCGGAGGCGCAAACGATGATAAAAGCAAGGATGTGGATTCCTGAAGTGCTATTTCGTTTCATATAGACTCTCGATCACCTTCTTGAAATGCTCCGCAACGACGAGGCGCTTGAGTTTCATAGTGGGCGTCACCTCATCGCGATCGGCGGAGAAGTCGCTGTCGAGGATGACGAATTGCTTGATCTGCTCACTGCTGGATACGTGCGCGTTCGCTCGTTGAACGGCTTGTTCGACGAGGCCTTGTATCTCTTCGCGGCACATGTTCGCGGTTTCGGTTTCGTTTATCGTGACCAGCGCGACGCAATAGCTTCGACCGTCGCCGTAAACAAAACAATGGCTGATAATGTGCGATTCCCTGACAAAATTTTCGATCAACGCCGGCGCGACGTTCTTTCCGGATGAAAGGACAATGATCTCCTTCTTTCGGCCCGTGATCCGCAGAAAACCGTCCTCATCCAATGCTCCGAGGTCCCCTGTTTTCAGCCAGCCCTCTTCATCGAACATCTCGGCGGTCTTTTCGGGTGCCTTGTAATACCCCGAAAACATCATCGGACTCTTGACCAATATCTCGCCGTCCGCGGCTATCTTTATGCTGCACATAGGCATTTGCCTCCCGACGGTTCCGAACTTCATTGCGCTCGGCGTGTTGAACGCGACGCAGACGTTCTCAGTAAGCCCGTACGCCTGCAGGATCGGAAGCCCAGCATCCGCAAAGAACTTTGCGACTTCATTGGGTAGCGGAGCCCCACCTGAAGTCAACAACCGCATCCGGCCTCCGAGTGCGGCATTAACGACCTTCGGGTCGACATTGTCATTCCCCTCCCTAGCGACGACGGCGGCGTGTATCTTCTCAAAGAACCGAGGCAGCGAGGCGAATACGGTCGGTTTAACCTCCAGCATATATTCCTGCAGCTTCGCGAGATCGTCCACAAAATATGCGGCAGTACCATTGTAAAGCCGGTTGTAGATCCCCGAGATTCGCTCGGCCACATGGCATCCGGGAAGGTAAGAGAACGCCGCGTCCGTATCGAAGATCGGGGCCGATTGCCGGAGGGATTCGACGCTGTTCAGAATGTACCTGTGCGACAACATCGCACCTTTCGGCTCTCCGGTCGTGCCGGACGTATAGACCATGATCGCGATATCGTCAAAGCCAGCGTTTAGACCGATCTGTTCGACTTCCGGCAATAGCTCTTCTCTGACGTCACGACCCGATCTGAGGAAATCCGTCAATTGGATAATCGGCACTTCTTTGCTGTCTGTGGCCGCCGTCTTCGCGATTCGTGCTTGAAATTTCTGGACCGCTTCGAACGAGATCTCGCCCATCGAATCCTTGCACACTATCGCTCGGAGTCGCGGCAGCGGACCGCCCACGGCGATCACCTTTTCGAGTTGGGCGATCGTATCGACGACAACAAACTCCGCATCCGAATGCCTGATGATGAACTCACACTGTGCAGGCGAGCTTGTCGGATATATGCCGACCCCGACGCCACCTACCGTGATAGCGGCAACATCGACGATGCTCCATTCCGGAATGTTCCCTGCAAGGATGGCGACGCTTCCCCCTCGCGTTAGGCCCTTAGATAGGAAAGCACATGCCGCATCGTGAACTTGTTCCTCGAAATCCCCCCAGGAGAGTGAACGCCATTCCCCGCCTACACGGGTGTAAAACACAGGGACGTCGCGATACTTCGCGGCCTGGGCACGGAAAAGCGAATAAACGTTTTGGAAGTCCATCAATATCTGAAAACCATCGCTGCCAGGTTCACTCCCCCGCCGGAGGCGCACATTACGAAATTGTCGCCGCGTTTCAGTTTTCCCGCCCTTATAGCGTCGTGCAGCACCATAGGGATGCAGGCGGAACCCGTGTATCCCCATTTTCCCATGATCGTGTGGGTGCGGTCCCATTCAATGTTCATCGCTTCCATTACGATCTTGATCGTTGAAATATTGACCTGCGTCCAGAGGAATAGGCTTATATCGCCGAGTGTCAGTCCCGCACGCCCTACGACGAGATCAACGATCTTCTGCCAACCGTCGATATTCACTTCCGGCGGCACCTTTTTTGCAAAACGTACTTTGTTAAAGTACCCCTCGACGAGGATACTTTCCGTGATCGGCATCTTGGAGCCGCCGGCGAAGATCCCCAGACTGTCAAAATACTCGCCGTACGCTTCCAACTTGGAAGCCTGAAGGCCGGCATCCTCATTGGTCGCTTTCAATACAACAGCGCC
>JAJNPX010000472.1 GCA_021155145.1 Acidisarcina sp.
CCCAACCTGAAGACGTGATCAAAAGCGGGTGAAGAGCAACCAAAACTGTTCCGATGTATGCCGAGGCGGCTCCGAAGAACTTTCTGATCAGGATGAAGGTGGGCACGATCAACAGCGATCCGGCCACCATTGAAACGGCCCTTCCCGCGGACTCGAGATCATGAGTTAGCAAATAGACAGCACCAAGCACAGAAGAATAAAGCGGTGACCAATAGGTACTGATGCCGTCGATAAGGTTGCCCGAGACCAATCTGCTCCCAAAGCTGGCGTAGTAAACACCGTCGCCATTTATCATCGCGTTCTGCGGCAGAGTGAGGTATCTGACGAGAAAGGCGGATACAGTACATAGCGCTACGAATAATCCCGCGACGCGGCCCGGAGGCTCAGGTTTCGAGATACTCGACCCGACAAAATCGGGATCGGTTAGGTGATCAGATCGCATCGACATCCGCGCGTGTTCTCCCGACAACTGCATCCGGAAGCAAATAGAAGAGCCAGCAAGTCACAAAGACCGTACCGCTGTAAAAAAAGTAAAAAAGCAAAAGGGGAAAGGTCCTGACTGCGAACCACCAGCCCCTCTTTGCAACAAAAAAGCTTAGTATTCCCCTATTCAGGACGGCGATACCGATCAACAAAAGCATGGGCACGATCGCCAATGCGGGCGACAGGATCGCCAACGGAAGGCTGAAGAACACAAATGCAAGGAACACCGCGCTCAAGCGGTCCTTCTTCTTCAGATTCATGTCGTTGACCAGGCCCTGGCCCTCAAGAATGAGTTTCGACCACGGTATCGCCCGACTAAGGATCTCCGTCCGCAAATGCGATACCGCGCTCCACTTTTTCAGATGTTTGCCCTGGATCTCTCGGTCCAAGAGGATCTTGTGACCGGATCTGCGGAGGCGAAAGCCAAGTTCGATATCCTCGATCGATGGTGTATCGAACTTCTTCTCGTCAAATCCGCCGAACTCAACAAATACATCGCGGCGAATCGCGCCCAGACCTGACCAAAAGGTCGAGGCTTCGGGACTGGACGCTTGATGAACGTAATGATGCTGCAGATTCTTGTACTGCGATAGAAAGTTCGGCTCACCGGGTTCGTCATCGTACGAGCCGAACAAAGCGGAGATCTCAGGCCGGCTTCTAAATCTTTCCCCTACCTGCGCGACCGTATCCGCCTTTACGACGACATCAGCATCCACAAACAGAAGGATCTCGCCGGTCGCGATCCGCGCCGCAAGGTTCCGCGCTACCGCGGGGCCCGAATTCTTTGCCGTGGAGATGACCTTAACCCCTTTCTGGCGACATATCTTCGCACTATCATCCGTCGAACAATCATCGACAACGATCACCTCAAGAGGTTTAACTGTGGAGCGGTCCAGTGCATCGAGGCAGCGGTGGAGAAACGAACCGCCATTGTAAACCGGAACGATGACCGAAATTGTTGGTGAACGGACTTCCATGACCAAAAACTAGAGACGACCCTTCTTTAAAAGCACTTCCCACCCCGGTCCGAAATAGCGCAGAACGCTCGAAAAGGGCCGGATATTCTTTAGAGAACGGTAAATACGGATCTGCATCTGACGGAAACGGGAAAACTGCCGCAAGATGTCCGGGCTGATATCCGGCAATGCGATCTCGGGACTGCCAAACAGCGATCGGGTCGATCGCTTAAGTTCGTTGAAAGAGAGTAGCCGTGCTTTGTAGATCGAGCGATTGCGCCAATACACGTACTTGGATTGCCATCGGCGAGGAACAAAACCGACTCCCCACAGATGACTGTACGGATCCATCGCGAGGGAATACCGATTGAGGGTATTCAGGTAAACCGTCCCTTCGGCGCTCAAGACCCGGAAGGCCTCCGACAGGACCTTTCTCTGGTCGCTCACGAACTCCAAAGTTGAGGTCGCCGCCAGTACATCGAACGCGCCGTCGGCGAACGGAAGATGCTCCGCGCAGCAACAAACAAGCGGTGGCGGCGATATCCCCATATCCATAAACCGGCGACGACTTACATGCAGCCATCGCATCGCGATGTCGGTCCCGACAATGACGTCGCACTCCCCGATCGCGGCCGCCAAAAAATTGCCCGTACCGCTTCCGATCTCCAATATTCTCGTGCCACCTGAAGGCCTGGCTACCTTACTTTTAAGGGTCTCGACCGCCAACCGGGCCCGTTCTTCGCCGCGAAGCGCACTTTGAACGAACTTCGAACGCAGATTCTCAGGGGTGATATCGCTATATTTCCAATAATGATCAAGCAGGCCTTTGAGGTCGTACTTCTCCAATCCCGCCAGCACGATCTCGGTCCGATCCCGATCCTCTCGAAGATCGAGGTAGGGATCGGGGAAAACCCGAAAATCCGGTATGCCTGCGTGGACATTGAAAGTTTTGCCGCAGTCTTCGCAGTGGTAACTCGTTTCGGACACGGCCAACTCGCTGTGGCACAACGGGCAAACGAAATGCAGTCTTCTCACTGACGGCAGTACGCCATTCGGATGCTCACGCACTTCAACCGCAGAATTTCGAGCCGCTACACAGCTGACACTCGCGCTTTGAGTCATTTTACAGCGGCCTCTGATCTCTCTTTCTTGTCCAAAACATCAAGCGACCTGCGTCTCGGAACGATCTGGATCAGGTTCGCCCCGATCGCGGCCCTGGTGAGATGTATCGGCTGAAAGACAATGCTGGACCAAAGAAAGACCTCGTTCGTACAGTAACAGTTCTTCGCCTTGATGCTCTTTCGAAGTTTGACGGCCTCGTCTGAATCCCAAATTTCGAAAAAACTCTTCTCCCGCAGATTGCCCAAGGGGAAATGCTGTTCACAGACGCTTACGTCGCCGTTGGCGTAGACCACACCCGTCAAGACTCCTGCCTTGCAGGGAATGAACTGCGATTCGGATTCGATCGTCTTGACCTTCGCCCATTGCAGCATAGGCTCTACACTCGCACCGAAACGCTTTTCCTCTCGGTCGCTCCATACTTCTGCCACGTGCCGATAAAGTTCTTTGTACCTTTCGAGCTGTGGCCCCTGAAGGGAGGGATTTTTACGATCACCGCGGATGATCGCGAGGTTGTGATGTTCGATCTTCGGGCAGTTGTCGTGAAGGTACTCCGTTAGTTGCCAGATCTCGTCCATATTTTCGGCCATCGCGACCGTGTTCGAATGAATTCGAAATCGCGGATCTTCGGCGTTCAGCCTGGCGAGCATTTCGTAGGTCTCCATGGCCTTTTCAAAAGAGCGGGGATTGCCGCGAAACTTGTTGTGATATTCAGGCATACCGTCCAACGATATTTCGCAGACAAACAGGTCGAGGGTCGGGCTTTTCATTAGCTGGCGGAGGGCTTTTTCGGTTCTGTCCGTAAAGTATCCGTTGGTGGGAACATAAATGTTTCGCACCTTGTTGTTGGTAATGAACAATTCACAGATCTCCGCAAAATCCGCTCGTATAAATGGTTCCCCACCTGAGAGGTTCAGGTTTTCGAACTCTCCAAGTTCGTGCGAGAGTCTTTCGAACTCTTCGAAAGTGAGATCGTTCCTTTTGTTAAGCTCCTTCCAGTAGAAACAGTGCTCGCAGGTCAAATTGCAGATCGAGTTGATGAACACGATCATGAACGGTGGTGTCTGTCCCCGAACGTGACGGGCTGCTTTTAAGGAGAGCTTAGTGTGCCGTGCGATGCGCGATGCGATATTCATATTATTTCCCTGTTCTGTTTCGTTCACACCTCAGGTCCTTGTCAGCAGCGATCTGACCGACCGCATTGACTGACGAACGCGCAGGTAGTTAACAAACGCTCCAGAAGAAAAGCGTTCGAATATCCTGCGGTTGCCGAGGTAATATGCATCGACCCTCTTAAGCGACGAAAGATCGCTGAGCGAATCGACCATTCCGAGATCCGTCGAACATGCTGCGGTGTATTCATGCATCGCTCTACGACGCACAAGCTGATTGCTTCGGCCAAATGGAAAGGCGAGCGATGTGACGTCTCGGCCAAGTTGGTGTTGGATCGCAGACCTGGATCCGGCAAGTTCGTCGGCGACTTGCTCCCGAGACAGCTTTACCAGGTCGGCATGGGTTCGCGTATGAGAACCGAACTCGAACCCTGCTTCGTCCAGTTCCTTGATCTCCTCCCACGACAAGAGTTCGCTTCGTGGAAGCTCCGCGGGGTTTCCGGGCCAATCGTTGTGACCGCCGCAAAAATCGGTCACCACAAAAACGGTCGCTCGAAATCCAAATTCCGCGAGTACCGGAAATGCCTCGGTGTAAAAGTTTCGAAAACCGTCGTCAAATGTAAGTACTACCGTCTTTTCTGGTAGTGGCCCCTTGGCCTGAATGGTCGCGACGAGTTCGCGAAGCGGTATCGCCCGGTAACCCGTATCGCTAAGGAATCTCATTTGATTCCGGAATATCCTGGGTGCCGTCGAGATCACGGATCCACTGTCGTCGATCGAATGATATGTGAAGATCGGTACTCTCACCTTTTGAATGCGCCCCCTGGGGCACTGACTTCGCCCCCGACCGAACTCGGTTCGCGAATGATAAGACTCCCGGTACGGGAGACATGTTTCCGCGTCTCGGCTTGACCG
>JAJNPX010000495.1 GCA_021155145.1 Acidisarcina sp.
CGGTATTCCCATACCAAATGCCGGACGCCATACATCGCCGTCCTTCATATAAAGGCCGACGTACCAATCCGTCGCGATCGGCTGGCCCTCGCATGTTCCTTCACCGCCGCCCTTGAAGGTCATCATCGAGACGTCCTTGGAAAGCGAGACCGACCTGGCGTCGCCGACCCAATAGCTCTTTACATCGCACTTGTTTTCGGTCGCCCAGCTCTTGATGGTCGCAGCATGGTCCATTCGGCCGGTGCCGGTAACGAAAACGAAGTCCTTTGCGAGAACGTCCTCGAGAGCTTTGGCGTCCTTATTCTTCCAGGCTTCCCAGGTCTTTTTCTCAACAGCCAGCAGAGCCTCGGTGGCCGCGTCGGGCTTCGCTTCATCGGCTTTCGGCTCTTCTTTCTTTGCGGCTGCCGGCTTCGGCGGAGCCTTTGGATCGACGACAGGCGTCTCGGCATAAAATGCTGCTTTCCACTTATCGCCTTCTCGAACATAGATGCTCGTGGAGCGAACGTCGGCCGGGCCTTTCTTACCGTCGCATGTGTAATCCTGAGTCCCCTTAAATGTCAGGACCGCAACGTCAGGGCCGACCATCTGCATCTGGTCGTCGGAAAGCGTATAGCTTTTGATCTCGCACTTCTGTTCGTAGGACTTTATGGAAGCGGCTTTGTCCATTCGGCCCGAAGCTCCAAATCCGACGTATTTGTCAGATGCGTTCTCTTCGGTCCATTTGGAATCGCGGTTCTTCCAGGCCTCCCAGGCGGCCTTTTCCATCGTCATCAGGGTTTCTTTTGAAGGAGCAGGGGCAGCGGCCGTTTTGTTGGCGTTCGCGGCATTGCCAGCGTTAGCATTCGCGCCGGTATTTCCGGCTGGTGCGCCGCATGCGGCGACAAAGGCCGCAGCGGCCAGGGTCGCGATCATTAGACTTAAGCGTCTCATATAGTTTCTCTCCTGTTGTTTCTAAGGGATATCATTCTGCCGATAGACATCGGAACAAGTGGGGGAATTACCGAGGATCTCCCAAATTAGTTTATGTAGATCAGGTCAACTATACACCCATTGATGAAAATAGCTCGTTGACCGCAAAAGGGCGCACGTACGAACCGGTTTTGAACGCAAATCAAAAAGGGGACCGCGTCAAACGATCCCCTCTTTATTCATGCCAGAGATGGCGGTCACATCGCCGGCGATTCGAACATATACGCAAGTTTCCAGGCGTCGCCGTCCTTGACGTAGATCGCAGTTTGATAAAGCGGACCATTCTTTTGGCCGTCGCATGTGCCGTCGGCCGTACCCTTGAGGGTAAGGATCTCGACCGTGGGCGAGATCGCGGTGGCGAATCCATCGGTAAGGGTCGCCTTGGTCACGCCCTCGCATTTCATGGTCTCGGTCCATTGCTTGATCGCCTCCGCCTTAGTTCCGAAATAGGTCCCGATCGGATCGACAAAGGCCATATTCGAGGCGAGATTGGCCTCAAACCATTTGGCATCCTTTGCTTTCCAGGCATCCCATCCGGCCTGATGCATCTTGACAAGAGCATCGGTATTTGCACTCGGCGATGGTTTCGCGGGTGCCGCGGCGGTATTGGCGGATGCGGAGGTGTTCGCACTCGAGGCGGCAGTGTCACCCTTCGAATCATCTTTTTTCGCTTCTTCCTTTTTAGCATCCTTATCATCGGCCGCGGGAGCCGGCGGATTTTTCGGATCGATTATGGGTGTCTCGTTATGGTAGACGCCTTTCCAATTTGCCCCGTCGCGTACCCAAACCGAGGCAGCGCGCGTCGGCGAAGGGATCTTCATCGACTTGCCGTCAAATGTGCAGGTAGCGTCGATATTGCTCCGATACGTGACCACGTAGGTGTCATCGTTTATCTTGGTCATATGCGGATCGTCCAATCCCCACGTCTTTGTTTCGCACTTGGTGGCGCCGATCATCTTCAGTTCATCGGCCTTGCCGCTGCGTTGGCCGTTCATATACGAAACGAACTTGTCTGAAAGCATGTCTTCGAAATGTTTCGAATCGCCTTTCATCCAGGCCTCGTTCGCTTTCTTGTCCATTTCGAAAAGCTGCTCCATGGTCGGGGCCGCGGCCGTCGTATTCGAACCGGCGTTCGTATTTTGGGCGGTATTCGAAGCAGGCGGCTCACAGGAAACAACAAAAAGTGCGAGCGCCGCAAGAATACCCGATAGCAGATATTTTCTCATCATAAGGTCTCCTAAAAGTGAACTTTTGCCTTCCCGATAGTTCGAATATTCGTTGGTCTGAATGGTGTAGAAATATGTCACAGTTCGAGGATTTTCACAATTCTCCCCGACGCGAAAAGATGAAAAACCCGGGGGTCTGGCCCTTGCCAGACCGCTCCGAGCGTTTCTTCAGTTGTCCTGTATGTTGTTATCGTACCCAGGTTGTACCACAATGTCAAGTGTTATTTGATGTATTACTTTAACAAACAGTGTTTAACCACAACGGATTGACATTAAGCTTTTGTATATCAGTGCTTTAGCGATATCTCAAACGTCTTGTTGTCCTCATTTGCGGCATAAACATGGAAGATCAAGCGGTCAGCGCGGCTCTGGACATGGGGAAAATATATCGTACCGAAGCCAAAAAGCGTGGGGTCCCAGCGGTCCTTTTCAAATCGGACGACCTCGGAAACGCCCGCGGCGGGATCGACGTGCCAGACCGCCGCGACATTTTCTGATTGGCTCGGCGCATTCTCTACCGTCGTCGCAAAGAACATCTCGCCGTTCACGATCTGCGAATAGAATACTGTCCCGCTCACATTTCCGACTTCGCTCCGATCTCCCGTTTCGCGGTCGATGCGAAAGATCTTGTTTTCCTGGTGCTCGGCATCGGTACCGTAGTAGATGGCGTCTTTGGTGAAAAGACAGCTGACGGCCCTCCAAGATTCGTCGCCGCTGCCCACGATATCCATGGTCTCGAATCCGTCGGTGCTCCGGTAGATCGCACATTCGCCCGGGGCGTCGCCGGTCATGCAGATCAGGGATGTATCAAATGGGTCGGCGTAGATCCCGTGAATGTGACGAGCACTTCCCGCGTCGAATTCGCGGACGAGCTCGACGCGATCGGTCCCGGGCCGGTATCTGTACAACTCGATCGGGCCGCGTTCTTTGTTATCGATGTACTCGCCAAAGAAAAGGTCCCCGGCCGGACCCCGTGCAATGGCCGAGCGAAGAACGCGGCACGGACGACGCAGACCGCCGAGAGGAAAATACTCGTTTTTGCGGACGAGGCCGACCGACCGGTCAAATGAGACGAATATCTCGCCATCTTCCAATGGGATCAGGTC
>JAJNPX010000115.1 GCA_021155145.1 Acidisarcina sp.
TGATGCCGAGGTCCTCGCTGATGACCTTACCGCCGGTGAGGGTCGCGATGTCTTCGAGCATTGCCTTGCGGCGATCGCCGAAGCCCGGAGCCTTGACGGCAGCAACGTTGAGCGTGCCGCGGAGTTTGTTGACGACGAGCGTCGCGAGTGCTTCACCCTCGACATCCTCTGCGATGATCAGAAGCGGACGTCCGCCCTTGGCCACCTGCTCGAGGATCGGAAGAAGGTCGCGCATATTCGAGATCTTCTTTTCGTGAATGAGGATGACGGGCTCGTCAAGTACCGCTTCCATGCGGTCGGCGTCGGTGACGAAGTAGGGCGAAAGGTATCCGCGGTCGAACTGCATACCCTCGACGACCTCAAGCGAGGTGTCCATGGTCTTCGATTCTTCGACCGTGATCACGCCGTCCTTGCCGACCTTGTCCATCGCCTCGGCGATGATCGTGCCGATCGTCTTGTCGCCATTGGCCGAAACGGTACCGACCTGTGCGATCGCGTCGCCCGAAACCGGCTTCGAAAGCTTTCCGATCTCTTCGACCACGGCAACGACTGCCTTTTCGATGCCGCGCTTGAGGGCCATCGGGTTTGCACCCGCGGCAACCGTGCGGACGCCTTCCTTAAAGATCGCCTGTGCGAGAACGGTCGCGGTGGTCGTACCGTCGCCGGCGACGTCCGAGGTCTTAGAAGCTACCTCGCGGACCATCTGGGCGCCCATATTCTCGAGCGTGTCCTTTAATTCGATCTCTTTTGCAACGGTGACGCCGTCCTTGGTGATCGTCGGCGAACCGAATTTCTTGTCGATAACCACATTGCGGCCTTTCGGTCCCAAGGTGACCTTTACCGCATCAGCAAGCTGATTTACACCGCGTAAAATGGCGGCGCGTGAATCTTCTCCGTGAACTACTTGTTTTGCCATGATGATATTTTCTCCTAAAGTCGAAACTGAGTTCCGGGTTCAAAGTTCAAGGTTCAATGTCTCGATCGAGACTTTGAACGTGGAACCTGGAACTTTGAACTGAGTTAAGCGGCCGCTCCGGCGCGTGAAATGATTCCGAGGATCTCGTCTTCGCGCATGATGAGGAATTCCTCGCCATCGAGCTTGATCTCCGATCCGCTGTACTTGCCGAAAAGAACGCGGTCCCCAGCCTTGACGTCGAGCGTCTGGCGGGTGCCGTCTTCCTTATATTTGCCTTCGCCGACTGCGATAACTTCGCCTTCCTGCGGCTTTTCCTTAGCAGTGTCCGGGATGAAGAGCCCTCCGGCGGTCTGATTAACGTTGTCTTCGATGCGACGGAGGATAACTCGGTCGTGAAGCGGTTTGATACTGGTTGCCATAATGGTTTACTCCTTTCGTTATAGTCTTAAAGGTATTAAGATGACGTCTTGGCCTCGGTGGTGCCATAGCCCACGTGTAAACAGGGGCGATACTATATCCAACTTGTTCGTTTCGCCCTAGCTAACGCGCGGACTTCTAACAATTAGCACTCGTGCTCCAAGAGTGCTAATTTACTAAACGCGGTTAAACTTGTCAAGGGTGAATTTGAGTTAGCAGGAAAGTTGATAAGAAGGTCATCAACTTTGATCGAAAGGAAAACTCTTGAGATTGAAACCGGGAACGGCTACAATGCTTCGCGAAACACTTCTCTAGGACTAAGTACGAAAATATGAGACTCCTAATAGTATTGCTCCTAACTGTTGTATCTGCGTTCGCTCAGGTCCAGCAAATAAGGACAGAGGCATGGGATTTGGCGTCGGCAGGCAAGTTTGACCAGGCAGCCGCACTGTACGAGAAACTTGTGGCTCAGAATCCGATGGATTCTGCTTCGTTAACGACTCTTTCCTGGTGTTACCTGGAACTGAAGCGTTTCGATGACGCCGCAGAGACCGCACGCAAGGCAGTCGCGATCAATCCTCGAGATTATGCCGCCTACAACAACCTGGGATACGCGTTAATCAGGCTGGAACAGTTCGAGGCTGCTGTCGAACCGCTTAGAGCCTCTATCAAGTTAAATGGCGAGTACGAGAAATCGCGCGCGAATCTGATCAATGCTCTAACCAGGCTTGAACGACAGGAAGAGGTGGTTAAGGAACTCCGGGAGACTATCCTAGCTCTGCCCACCAAAACGTTCTATCGGCACCAACTCGTCGGCATATTAATGCGTGATGGGCGGTTCGCCGAAGCGGTGGGAGATTTCGAGATTTTGGTGAAGCTTGAACCTGACCGTGCCAATAACTATGCAGGGCTTGCCGTCGCCTATGCATCGATCGGACAGTCTGCCAAGGCCCTTGAGGCATTTCGCCAGGCGTATACCCTTGAGCCCGAGAATCTCAACTATTCCAAGAACCTTGCATATGCACTCTCATCTGAAGGGAAAACAGAGGAATCAATCACCCTCTTCCTGCAGATCATAGAAAAGAATCCGAAGGATTTTGATGCTGTTTTCGGAATTGCTGTGCGGTATAGCAATACGGGGCGGTTTGATGATGCTCTCATTTATGGCAGACGCGCCTTAGAACTACGGCCAGATTCTGGACAGGCTATGATGATGGTCGCGATGAGTTTAGTTCAGAAGGGCGATAAGGAAGCCGCACGACAATTCTTACCCCGATTGCGGGAGCTGAATCCGGCTAACGCTGACATCCTCGAGAAAATGCTAGCGAAAGAGAAGTAATTTTGACTGTTTCGTCAATATCGATATATCCGATCAAGTCGCTAAAGGGCATCGCTTTGAATGAGGCGGTGGTGGAAAAGCGCGGGCTGCGGTTTGACCGGCGGTGGATGCTGACGGACCGGGACGGGATGTTCTTTACCCAGCGCGAGACGCCAAAGATGGCGGCGATCGCGGTGCGACTGGATGGCGGACAGTTGATAGTGGAGAGTGAAGCCGCCGGATCACTGAACATCCCGTTTGAGCCCGATCGCGGCGAGCGGCAGCGGGTCGTCGTCTGGCAGAGCGAGGTCGATGCGCTTGCCTATGGCGGTGCTGTGAGCGAATGGTTCAGCGACGTGCTCGGGCGGGGCTGCCGGCTTGTGTTAATGCCGGAGTCGAGCGAGCGGCACGTCAGCGAAAAGTTCGATCGGGGCGGCGACATCGTGAGCTTTGCGGACGGTTATCCGCTGCTGCTGATCGGCGAAGGCTCTTTGGCGGGGTTGAACGAGCGCCTTGAAGAGAACTATCCGGATGCGGACAAGGATGTCCGCGTTCCGATGAACCGCTTTCGGCCGAATCTGGTCGTGCAGGGAAGCGATCCTTTTGAAGAGGACAATTGGTCGAAGATCCGCGTCGGCGAGGCCATCTTCTGGGTTGTGAAGCCATGTGCCCGGTGCGCGATCACCACCGTCGAGCAATCGACCGGCGAGTTTGACGGACCCGAACCGCTGAAAACCCTTGCGTCGTTTCGAATGGCGAAGGATGTATTCCCCTCCAACTTCGAATCGCTCGGCCAAACGGCTAACGCAGTGCTCTTCGGCGAGAATCTGATCCCTGAGAATCCCGGAACGACGATCCGCGTCGGTGATGAGATCGAAGTTCTCGAGGCCCGAAAAAGGCCCGATTAGCTCGGGCCCCATCGGTTTAGCTGTTAGGTATCTCTAGTTTCCTATCAATCTGTAGGTAAAGAACATCTGCGAGAAGTCGATCGGGCCGGTTGCACGGCCGCGGATACCGAATTTCAGCTTCATATCCTTTTTGAACAGGTTAGTCACGACGCTATCAGGCAATCCCAGAGCCTTGAAGTAGGCTCGCGAGAGTCCGCGTCCCGACACGGAAGCATAACTTCTGTAATCGGTCAGAAAC
>JAJNPX010000514.1 GCA_021155145.1 Acidisarcina sp.
GGACCAATCCGCGTTCTCGTTGTGCTGCGGATAACGCTCCGCGAATCTCGCGACTCTCTTTAGGATCTCGAGATCGCCTTTAATGGTCGCTTCCAGATTAGGCCGCTGGACCTTGACGGCTACCTCCTCGCCGCTGTGCAGGCGGGCGCGATAGACCTGGCCCAGCGATGCGGCGGCCACCGGTTCGAGCTCAAATTCCTTATAAACCTCATTTATCTTCAGGCCGAGTTCTTTCTCGATCCGTGCAAAGGCGATCTCATTTGGAAAAGGCGGTACGTTATCCTGCAGCTCACCGAGCGCGACAACGAAAGGAAGCGGCAGCAGGTCTGCCCGAGTACCCATCGACTGCCCGATCTTTATAAAGGTCGGGCCAAGCTCTATGAGCTTCTCCTTCAGCCAGATCGCCTGTTTCTCCTGGTTCACTTCGCGGTTTACGTCGCGGCCTAGAACGAACCTACGCACAAGCAACATAAAACGATCAAAGAACCAAAGCCGGATGCCGTATAGCTTTTCACCGTAAGCCGCCAACCTCGTCAGCCGTTCGGCCGTCTTCATCCGTTCGCGGGCATGCCGACGCATACCGCTGCTGTGCGTTTCGTACTGATCGAGATACAGATATAAGGCTAGCTTGCCGATCACCGCCGAAACATGCAGTATCCGTAGATAACCGCGAAGTCCCGTGTATCTCTTTTCGACGTCCGCTTCCTTTTCGGAGAGAAATTTCTCTTCGGCAATGATCTGCTCATTGGTTACGTATTTCGAGATCGGCAGATCCGCCGTGGCCGTCATCTTTCGATTCCCGTTGGCCGAATCGATCTCTGCAGGCCCCAGCACCGTGACCGCGTTATTGTTCAATTTTTCACTCATCCAGCTCAGTATTTCGTGGCCCAAGCTATTTTCGATGCAAATCCCGACGTTTCCGTTAGCTTCACAATATCTCGAGCATGTTCCGTACGCCCTCCTGGCGAAAATAGTTCAATGCACGAGCCGAATCCTTCTCAATCTGGGCTTTTAACTCCTCTATTCCATTGAACTTACGCTCGTCGCGAATGCGATGGAGGAACCGAACGCGAAGCACATCGCCGTAAAGCTCGCCGTCAAAGTCGAAGATATAGGTCTCGATCGAGGGTTCGGCGTCATTCTCAAAGGTCGGCCGAACGCCGATATTGGTTATGCTTCGCCGCCAGGCCCCCTCGACCAGTGTTGCGGAAGCGTAAACGCCAAACTTGGGAATGACGCGGTTGTGCGGCTTCAGATTCGCCGTCGGAAAACCTATTGTATGCCCGCGTCGATTGCCGCGAATGATGACGCCCTCGACGCCGTATGGCCGCCCGAGCATTCGACGCGCCAGATTGGTCCTGCCCTCAGCCAAAAGGTTCCGGATCATTGACGAGCTGATCCGCTGGCCGCGAAGCGTGACCTCCGGCACCTCATCGGCAAGGAAGCCAAGCTCCGCACTAAACTTGCGAAGCAGAGCGATATCTCCGCCCCTGCCCTTGCCAAAGGCGAAGCCCTTCCCGAGGTACACCTCTTTTGCCTGAAGCCGGTCGTGAATTATCTCGTATAGAAAATCTTCTGCCGGCTGCGCGGCAAACTCCTTGGTGAACGGAATGACGATCGCCTGCTCGATCCCAAGCACTTCGAAATTGGCAAGTCTTTGGTCCAAGGTCTGAAGTAGCGGCGGGGCCGAGACGGGATGAAGCACGGCCCGCGGGTGCGGATCGAAGGTGATCGCGGTCGCGTGTGCACCGACCTCTTTCGTCCGCTCTACCACCGTCTGCATTATCCGTTGATGCCCAAGGTGCAGCCCGTCAAAAACCCCAAGCGTCAGGACCGTGGGCTTAAGTATATTCGCGTTTTCAGTGCCGTGAAAGATCTTCATTCTCTAGTCACCGAGATGCTTTCCCGGGATCAAGTAGTTTCGCACATGATCGGCAACGGCCGAATCAAGCTGGGTCGTCTCGGCAGTGTATCCGGCATTGCGTAGCCGCGTGAGATCGGCTTGGGTGTGATACTGGTAGCGGTCGCGTAGGTGTTCCGGCATCTCAATGAACTCGACATTTCTTGGCATGTCTAAAGCCTTGAAGATCGCATCCGCAAGAGCGTTCCAGGTATTCATCCGGCCGGAACCGACGTTGAAAAGGCCGCCCGTTCCTCCCTCCATAAAATGCAGTGTCATATCGACCGCATCCTTCACATAAACAAAATCTCGCCCAAATTCGCCATCAGCATAGTCAGGATTCGCACTCTTGAATAGCTGGAGTTTTCCTGTGGAGCTGATCTGACCGAATGCCTTATTCACCAACGACCGCATATCGCCCTTGTGATCCTCGTTCGGGCCAAATACGTTAAAATATTTAAGACCGACGATCTTCTCAAAAAGGCCATTGCGTGCCGCATATTGATCGAAAAGGTGTTTCGAATAGCCGTACAGATTCAGCGGGCGGAGTTTGTTCAGGCATTCCGTGCCGTCGCTCATTCCGGCTGATCCGTCGCCATAGGTTGCGGCGGACGAGGCATAGATAAAACGGATCTCGTTTTGAACCGACCAATCGGCCAGGTCCTGGGTGTAATGGTAATTGTTGCGGATCATATAGTCCGCGTCGGTCTCGGTCGTGGACGAACAAGCCCCCAAATGAAACACGGTCTTTACGTCTTTCAGGTCGTCGAGGCTCTCGAGCAGATCATAACCGTCGATATAATCGGCGAATCTTAAAGGTGCAAGATTCTTCCACTTGTCCGTATCGTCCAATCGATCCGCAATGAGTATGTCTTCATATCCCAACTGGTTCAGCCGCCACACGACCGCACTGCCTATAAAACCGGCACCGCCGGTCACAATGATCTTTTGATCCGCCATTATCAAGATGATATCAAGACATCAGCGAAACTCCATCGTGCCGTCATCGACCTTGCCATAGCGAAGCATCGCCAGGTCCTTGACGTAATTCTGATGCAGTCGCCACGGATGTTTCGAACCCTGGCTCGGGAGGGAGTCAAGAGCACGCAGGACGTAACCGGAATTGAAATCGAGAACGCGTTCGGGCTTGACGGTCGGATCGGTTAACCGAGGAACACAGCTCGAATAGCCGTGGGCGTCCATATATTTGATCAGCCGGCAGACGTATTCGCTCGTCAGGTCGCATTTCAGTGTCCACGAAGCGTTTGTATAACCAAACGCCTGAGCAAGGTTTGGCACGTCGCTGTACATCATTCCCTTGTATGCCATTACTTTCGATAGATCGACGGTCTTTCCGTCAACGACGAGTTCGAGGCCTGACATTATTTTCAGCACGAGTCCGGTCGCGGTAACGATGATGTCTGCGTTGAGCTCCTGACCGTCGGCGAGTCGTACGCCTGTTTCGGTAAACGTCTCGATCTCGCCTGTCACGATCGACGCTGTCTTTTCGCGGATGACTTTGAAGAGGTCGGAATCTGGAACGAGACATAGCCGCTGATCCCAGGGGTTATATTTTGGACGAAAATGTTCTTCGAGATACTCTTCGCCTAGCTCCGTCTTTATGCCCTTTGCGATCAGGTTCTTCATCACCTCGGGCCGCTTCCGCGAGAGTGTGTAAAAGAACATCTGCCGAAGCACGTTCTTCCAACGCGTCAGCGCATACGCCGCCTTTCCCGGTAAAACCGCTCGGAAGAAGTTGGCGATCTTATCCCGCTCCGGCATAGAGACAATGTAAGTAGGCGACCGCTGCAGCATCGTGACGTGCTTCGCCGTTTCCGCCATCGCTGGGACCAGCGTTACGGCCGTTGCACCGCTGCCGATCACGAGGACGTTCTTGCCCGTGTAATCCAGATCCTCAGGCCATTTCTGAGGATGTACGATCGCACCTTTGTACTTATCGAAGCCGGGCCAGTCAGGCGTGTAGCCGCCCTCGTACTCGTAATAGCCAGTGCAGAGATAAAGGAAGCTGCAGGTGAAAACGACCGTATTGAGTCCCGCCTTTAGGCGGCCATCAGTTGATCCCGAAGCATCTTCCTCCAACACGTAGGCCCGCTGAAGCGGGGACTCCGAACACTCCACTTCGACCCGCCACCTCGCCTGGGCCGAACTCCACTCCGCCCGCTTCACCCTGTGTCCGTAGCGAATATCCTTTTCAAGGTCATACTCTCGAGCCGTCTCGCGGATGTAATTCAGTATCGCCGGCCCATCTGCGATCGCTTTTCCGTCACGCCAAGGCTTGAACCGATACCCGAGCGTGAACATATCCGAATCCGAACGCACACCCGGATATCGAAACAGGTCCCAAGTCCCGCCGCTTCGCTCCCGCCCCTCAAGTATCGCGAACGTCTTGTCAGGACAGTTCATCCGCAGGTGGGCGCCCGCTGCGATCCCCGAAAGCCCCGCCCCAACAATGAGGACATCACGATGTTCCGTCATATCAAGCCAAGAAATACGCCAACATCAGCGGGGTTACGAAGGTTTGCCGGGTACAATGAGAACAGAATCTCTTTTCTTGATTCATGACAACGATCCAAAATTTCACGATCTATTCGCAATCCAATTTTGCGTGAGTTTCGAATTCCCAGTCTAAAGTACGCGCAAACATCAGTGGGCGGCGACGAAGGCGTTGAACACCGCATCAATCTGACACGATATTTCTCACCATATCCATTCCCGATATCGAAAGTCGTTCGTCGTTTGCCCAAAATTCGTCGCAACCGTTATTAATAGCCGTT
>JAJNPX010000116.1 GCA_021155145.1 Acidisarcina sp.
TTTTTCTCTACGACGACGAACAGGTGAGAGTAGTCCCTGCAATATCAGTCACAGGTTCGGACTCACAACCAGTGGAGCACTATAGCCAGTCAGCAAGTCATTTTTTCGAAGAACATCTGAAATGCTTTGTGGGTGACAGACGTTTGAACGCTCCTAGTATCGACATTATGAAAAGTCTCAAGGATGAAATTGATGCTAGGACGGCGCTTTGGTTGAACTCGACCGTCACCGAGAACGGAACGGACTTATTTGTAGGCGGCGCTACTCGCAAAGCGTGACGCCAAATTCTCGGCCACACCTTTCCCCAGCACCTTGGACATTGTGAGCGACTGCGAACCTGAGACTGAGGACAAAATACGCTATTCTCGCCACTTACGCTCGCTGTTCTGACCTAAATTCAACCGCTCGTCACGTGTGGCAACCTCTCGTCACAAAGTCGTATTTTATTCAATAATAAGTGACTAATATCACGATACGGTCAAACCGCCTTTACAAGTGCGTCATATGAAGGGATTTGGAAACATCGTCGGGATCATTGTCGTTGGGATAATGTTCGTGTTCAAGGGCTATGTGATCGTGATCGGGCAGGCGAGGCCTGTGCTGGTGGCGTTGAACAAGGCGGAGGCGAACATGGCGATCATCGATCCGGGGACGATGAAGGTGACCGGAAAGGTGGCGGTGGGTGAAGGGCCGCACGAGGTCGTTCTGTCGGCGGACGGAAGGACGGCGTACGTGGCAAATTACGGTAACCGGACGCCCGGAAATTCCATCTCTATCATCGATATCGCGACGGCCAAAGAGGTCCGACGCGTGGAACTCGCCCCGCTGATCCGTCCGCATGGTATTCAGCTTATCGGCGGGAAGCTTTATTTTACGGCGGAAGCGAATCGGATGATCGCGCGTTACGACACGGCGTCGAACAAGATCGATTGGATGATGGGCGTCGGGCAGAACGTGCCGCACATGGTCGCGGGCACGGCCGACCAGAAGAAATTCGCGACGGCGAACATCGGGTCGGATTCGGTGACGATATTTGAATTTGCGAACGGTGCGGGCAATCCCGGCCCGTCGAAGATCACTCACGTAGCGGTCGGCAAACAGCCCGAAGCCATCGATATGTCGCCCGACGGAAAGGAAGTATGGACCGGATTGAACGTGGACGGAATGGTCGAGGTGGTCGATGCGTTGACGTATAAGTCGGTCGCGAAGATCGATACGAAGGGGCGTCCGTATCGCGTAAGGTTTACTCCCGATGGAAGGACGGTCGTCTGCACGATGCTGCTGCCCGGGGGAGACGTCGTGGTCATCGACGCAGCGACGCGTAAAGAAACTAAAAGGATCAAGCTTGAGGGAACCCCGATGGGCATCGCCTTTTCGGCGGACGGCAAGACGGCCTTCGTCACCGTCGTTGAGCCCGACGCGGTACTCAGGATAGGTCTCGATTCCGGCGAAGTCACGGGCCGGGTCGTGACGGGCATCGGCCCAGATGGTATAGCCGTGGCGGGCACATAGGCCGAAACACGAATCGGTAGAGTTGGGATTTCCGATTTGGGATTTGGGATCTGGGATTTGGGATTTTGGATCTGAGATCTGAGATTTGAGAGTTGGGATTTGGGATTTCGGATTCCGCATTCCGCATTCGCAAATCCGCAATCGAGAGGCACCCTCGCTACCGCTTGGGTTTCCGCCATCAACAGGTAGTACGTATGGCAACCCATATTTTCGCAACCAGAAGTAATACGGAGTTCGTTGACAAAATGGATGCCCTTCGGTCGCTGGTTCGTTCGCTCTTGCATGAAGCTTCGCTTCGCACGCAGCCTGTGAACATTGACCCTGAAAAGGGGATCGATTTTTACGAGAATGTCGCCCGGTTCGAGATCCAGTTGATCGAATCGGCATTGGAAATGTCGGGCGGACGCCAGAATCGGGCCGCTAAACTACTCAATATGAGGACAAGCACACTGTGTACCAAGATGAAGCAACTGAACATCCGACGTACCTAGTGTCATATACATAAAACCCCTTTTTTGTCATGAAAATCGCAATCAAACACGTTACCGCGGCCGCTCTTCTTTTTGCATTTATACTCGGCGTCCCGGCTTCGATAACTGCACAAAAGAGAGACGGTATAGGGGCGGCCGCGGCCCCAACTTTCGGAAACGCAAACGCCATAACGGCCCGCGAGGTCTTTACGATCGGTTCGCAAATGATGAGCACCGAGCGATACGGCCCGAGCGCGGAAAATGAACGCAAAAGTATCTGAACAAAATCGCGTTGCTCGCCGTAATTAGTCAGTTATCGAGAGATGATCGGCTAATTACGGAGATAATTCATTTATGCTAAGACGACAATTTATTGCGGGTGCTTTGCTGCTCGCATTCGCTTTTCAGGGAGCAATAGCTCAGACCGCGACGGCTGTTTATTCGGCTCCCAAGGATGCGATCGACAAGATCCGCGATGAGGGTATGAATCGATCGCAGGTGATGCAGACCCTTTCATACATGACCGACAACATCGGCGGCCGCCTTACGGGCTCGCCGAATATGAAGCGCGCCAACGAATGGACGCGCGACAAGATGAAGGAGTGGGGATTGCAGAATGCACGCCTCGAATCGTGGGGCCCGTTCGGCCGCGGCTGGTCGCTCAGAAAGTTCACGGCCGTGGTCAACGAGCCGCAGTACATTCCGGTGATCGCATATCCGAATGCGTGGTCGCCCTCGACAAAAGGGCCGGTCACGAGCGAGGTAGTATTCCTCGATGCAAAAACGGATGCCGACCTGGCGAAATACAAGGGCCAGCTTGCGGGCAAGATCGTCCTCGTCTCCGGCGAACGGCCGATCAAACCGATCGATAAGGCGCTGATGAAACGCTACACCGACGAAGAGCTTGCGAAGATGGCGTCCGCCCCGAAACCGGCGGATTCTGATGGCTCAGGGCTTCCGCCGGCGAACGTGATCAAGGGATTTGTCGATTCTTTCAATCAAAACGTCAGGCGGACGAAGTTTCTTCAGGAAGAAGGTGCGGCCGTGACACTGTACAACAGCGGCAACGGCACGGGCGGGACCCTGTTCGTTCAAGGGGCGAGTGTTGCCTACGAGATGCCGACCGAGATCAGGTCGATCAACGACATCTTCGACTCGCCCGCGTTTCAGCCGCACAACAAGAAGTACGAAGCGAACATGCTGCCGCAGGCCACGTTGGCTTCGGAAGATTACAACCGCCTCGTTCGAATGATAAAGAACGGAGCCAAGCCGACTATGACGGTCGAGATCGACGCCCAGTATCACGATGACGACCCAATGCAGTACAACACTATCGCCGAGATACCGGGCACCGATCCGGTATTGAAAGATGAGGTGGTAATGCTGGGCGCGCACCTCGATTCGTGGCATTCGTCGACCGGTGCGACCGACAACGGTGCCGGAAGCGCTGCCGTGATGGAGGCCGCGCGCATCATTCTCGCATCCGGGCTGAAGCCACGCCGCACGATCCGCGTGGCCCTTTGGAGCGGCGAAGAGCAGGGCCTGTTCGGTTCGACCAACTATGTGAAACAGCATTTCGGCCAGATGAAGGACGGGACGCTCGTAAAGGGGCCGGATTACGACAAGCTTTCCGGCTATTTCAATCTCGATAACGGCACCGGCAAGATCCGCGGTGTGTACCTGCAGGGCAACGCGAACATCAAGCCGTTGTTCGAGGCGTGGCTTACCCCTTTTGCCGACCTCGGCGCCAATACACTGACGCTGTCGAATACCGGCGGCACCGACCATCTGCCCTTTGACGGTATCGGCCTTCCGGGCTTCCAGTTCATTCAGGACGAAGTCGAATATAGCTCGCGCACCCATCACTCGAATCAGGACAATTTCGACCGCATTCAGGCGGACGATATGAAACAGGCATCGACGATCATCGCAGCTTTCGTGTATCAAACCGCGATGATGGACGGTAAATTACCCAGAAAAAAGTGACGGGGTAACATTTGATATCAAGCGGCGGTCTGTTGGCTGCCGCTTTTTTCTTTATTTCGTCCCATCACGCGTTTGAGCGGTTCGTCACAAACTCTTTGCTCAAATTTCTGAACAAAGACACAATTTGGTCAGTATTACAGCTTGATGTGTTCCGAATGCGGGGCGCAAATGATCTGCGATCGAGGAGAAATGGCAAGAATATTGATCCTGGCGGCCGTTCTGTCAATGGCCGCACTGGGGCAGGATGCTGGCAGCCATCCGCCGCATTTCGCGGTAGAAAGGCTCGCTGACGGCGTATATGCGCTCATTCGCCGGGAACCTGCGTCGCTGTGGTTCAATCCGAACAACGTCTTCATCATCGGCAAGAGCGGCGTCGTTGTGATCGATTCGAACATCAGCGGCAACTACACGCAAGAGGTCCTCGACGAACTCCGGAAGTTGACCGACAAACCGGTCAGGTACGTCATCAATACGCACTGGCACGACGACCATGTCACCGGCAACCGCGTTTATCGCGATGCCTTTCACGGGGCAAAGTTCGTGGGACATCGCAGTACGGTGGATGACCTTCCGAGGACGGGCGCCGCAAACCGGAAGTCCGCGCTTCAGAACGGCCGCGGTTTCGTCGGACTCCTGGAAAGCAAGCTGGAACTCAACGAGAATCTTGCGGGGCAGAAAATAACGGACGAAGAGCGAAAGGCATATTCGAGCGATATCGAGCTGGTAAATTCCTACCTCGCGGATTCGCCGATGTTCGAGTCCGTGATGCCGACCGTGCTGGTCGATGATCGCTTGTTCCTCGAAGAGGACGGGCGAAAGATCGAGATACTATTCCTAGGCAGAGCCCATACCGGCGGCGATCTCGTTGTCTTTTTGCCAAAAGAGAAGATCGCGTTCACGGGCGACCTAATCGTGCATCCGGTCCCACTTGTCGGGTCGACGTCCTACCCGCTTGAGTATGGGGCGACCTTGGAGAGGCTCCGAAAGCTGAAAGCCCGTGTATGGGTGCCGGGCCATGGCCCTGTGATGCGCGACGACTCTTACCTGCGGTCGATGATCGGGCTATTGGATTCGATCAAGCAGCAGACTGAAGCTTCCTTCTTGCGTGGCGAAACACTGGAACAGATGCGAAAAAGCGTCGATCTCGAAAGTTTTCGTAAGGCCTTTGCCGGAGACTCACAACATAAAAGTTTTGTTTTCAAGAACTACATAACGCTGCCGGCGATCGCCGCGGCCTACAGGCAGTTGACCGAAAGGAGTGAAACGAGGGCATCTGCCGAAACGGGGAGAAAGGAATGAAGATCTTGATTGATATGAATATGAACAAGTTGCTTTTGTTTCCGCTGGTCCTGTTTCTATCGTCTCTCACGGCGGGGGCTCAGAACGTCGCGTTCGTTGGGGTGAACGTGATCCCGATGGACCGCGAGCGCGTTTTGGCGAATCAGACGGTGATCGTGAGCGATGGGCTGATCACGGAGATCGGTGACGCTCGACGCGTGAAGGTTCCGGCGGGTGCGATCCGCGTCGATGGTTCGGGCAAGTATCTGATCCCGGGCCTTGTCGATATGCACACACATCTGCTGTCTGACGACGACCTGCCGGACAAGTATGCCGAAGACGAACTAAAGACAATGGTTGCGAATGGCGTGACGACGTGCCGCTTTATGATCGGCACACCGGAGCAGCTT
>JAJNPX010000117.1 GCA_021155145.1 Acidisarcina sp.
CAATTCCTTCGATTGCCCGGTCACGCCGGTCACGTACTCGGGCGGCATCTGCAGTTCGGCGGCCCACCTCTGCAGCTTTGCGACGGCGTCGGACTCGGATGCGTTCGGCGGGAGTCCGGCAGAGACCGTGACCTGGCGAAGCCGGTTAAGGCGGCTGATCGAGGATGGACTCAACCCTTCTTCAAGCTTAACGACGCGGTCGAGACCGACCGTACCGCCGTTGCTGGAGGTAACGGTAAACCAGGGCAGATAGCTCCGGTCACGGCGAAACTGCTCCTCCGCCCGCACGATCACATCGTACTGCTCCGAATTTTCGCTGTAAGTCGAGACGATCTGTCCGGCCGAGAGGATGTTGAGCGCCTGAGCGACATCGCCGGCCCTGACCCCGAGATCGGCAGCCCTCGTGCGGTCGATCGTCACGCGGATCTCCGGCGAGCCGACCTCGATCGAGGTGTCCGGATCGCGGTAGATGGGGTCGGCCTTCATCTTCTCGACCAGGGCTTCGGCATATTCCGTGAGTTTTTCCATATCCGGCCCGGCGATATACAATCCGACGCCGGAGCCGCCGCGCCCGAGGCCGATGCTTCCCGCGATCGACGATGAGGCCGAGACCGAGATCTGATAATCCTTGGACGAGTATTTCTTGACGATGCCGCGAACCTGATTTATCAGATCCGCCTGGCCTTTCTCGCGTTCGGCAACGGGCACGAGGGCGACGTTGATAAAGCCATTGTTCGGGCCCGAGCCGCGCCCGAATCCCGCAAGCACGAGGGTATTCTGAACGCCCGGAACCTGCGCCCGAATATCGCGGGCAATGCGGTCGAGGATAGATTGCGTCGCCGAAAGCGACGTGCCCTGAGGCCCGCGAAGATTCACTTGAAAAAGCGATTCGTCCTCATCCGGCAGGAATGCCATTCCGACGAACTTGTAGAGCGGATAGATAGAGGCGACGGTTATGACGCAGAGGAGAACGACCGCCCAACGAAACCGCATCGAGAGCTTGAGAAGGAAAGTGTAACCGGCATCGATACGGCTATACACCCATCCGGCTTTACTGTCGTGGCCCGCCGGGGTGCCGACTTCCTCGGCCATCGTGATCTCGCCTGTGGGGTGTTCTACCGGTTCGGCTTCCCCGCCGATATCGTCGTGATCTTTACGCTTGATCCAGCGTGCGGCGAGCATCGGCGTGAGCGTGAATGAAACGATCAGCGACACGGCGATGGCGGCCGCGGCCGTCAACCCAAAGCTCGACATAAAGCGGCCCACGATGCCGGTCATGAAACCGACCGGGATGAAGACCGCCAAAAGCGAAAGCGTGGTCGCAAGCACGGCCAAACCGATCGCGCGAGTGCCCTCGATAGCCGCCTGGAATGGATCCATTCGCTTCTCTTCGACAAAGCGGTAAATATTCTCGAGCACGACGATCGCGTCGTCGATCACGATGCCCACCATAAGCGTCAGGGCGAGCATCGTCATCTGGTTTAGCGAGTAACCGAGAGCGGCAATGGCGGCAAAGGCGGCGATGATCGAGACGGGTATCGCAAGCGCCGCAATGATGGTGGACCTGAAATTCCAAAGAAAAAGGAAGACGATTATCGCTGCAAAGAGGCCGCCGAGTACGAGATGCTCCTCGATGGCGTGAAGGCTGTTCTCGATGAATTCGCTTTGGTCGCGGATGACCGCTACGTTGAAGTCGGGCGGCAGCGTGGGAATGATCGTCGCCATCCGCCCCTTTACGTTCTGGATCACCGCGATCGTGTTCGCACCGGACTGCTTTCGAATTCCGACGGACACGGAAGGCGTGCCATTGAGCGAGGCCGCAGTCGATGGCTCGCCGCCCTGCTTCCTCACCTGGCCGACGTCCTTGATCTTTATGGGAAAACCGTTGCGCGTCGTGATCACAAGTTCGTTGAACTGATCGACGTCGGTCAGCTTGCTCATCGTGCGCAGGCCGAGGGTCCGCTGGCCTTCGATGAGATTTCCTCCCGGCATTTCCTGATTTTGCGAGCGGATGGCGTTGGTAACTTCCGTGACCGAGATATTGAATGCGCGGAGGCGGTCCGGGTTTATGCTGACCAGGACCTGCGGCGAACGCGAGCCCCACATAAAGACCTCGCCGACACCGTCAGCCGACTCGATGCGCTCCAGGATCAGGTTCTCGACCATTTCCGAGAGCTCCATCACGTCGCGGGGTGCGCTGATGGTGTACATCAGGATGGGCTGCGAATCGGGATCGCTCTTGCGGGCCGTCGGCGGGTCTGCCTGATCGGGCAAACGGTTCACGACGCCGTTCAATTTCTGCTGAACTTCCTGAAACGCCTGGTCGGGATTCTTTTCGAGATTGAAGGTCAGGGTCACGTTGGAGCGTCCGCGTGAGGATGATGAACGCATCTCCTCGACACCGGGAACGGTATTGAGTGCGCCCTCGATGACGTCGGTGATCTCGGTCTCGATCTCTTCGGGCGAGGCTCCATCGTTGGAGGTGGAAATCGAGATCGTGGGCAGGTCGATCTTTGGGAAACGGTCAACGCCAAGCGTGAAAAAACTGAAGCCGCCCACAACCGTCAGAAAGAGCACGATCACGGTCGCAAAAACGGGACGATGAACACAGATCTCGGCTAACCACTGCATAATATCCTTCCGGTCTAAACGGCGACCTTTGCCCCCTCGTATAACTGATCCAGATTGCTCGTCGCGACGACCTCGCCTGCCTCAAGGCCGGACAGTATCTGGATCGAATCGCCCTCTTCGGCTCCCAATTGAACGACGCGAAGCTTTGCCACGCCATCGACGATCACAAATGCGCGGTACGAGCCGGTCGGAGCGTGGTTGTACACTGCCGATCTCGGGACAAAGATGCCTGTACTTCCGCCTTCCTTATTGATGCGGGCCGTGGCGAACATACCCGCTCGGAGGGCATTGTCGCTATTCTCGATGCGCGCCTCGACTATTGCCGAGCGCGAATTTTGATCGACCGACGGATTGACGGCGCTCACCGTACCGGCAAATCGACGGTCGCGATAGGCATCTACCTGTATCGAAACGCCGCGGCCGAGCGTGACCGTCGGGACGTCCGCCTCGGCCACCTGCATTTGGATCTTGATCGGATTCGAGCGAATGATGGTCGCGATCACGTCGGCCGATGAGACGAATTCGCCCACCGCTATATCGCGGGCCGTCACAAAACCGGAGAACGGCGCGCGAACGACCGTATCGGCGACCTCCTGGCGTGCGATGTCAACCTGGGTCCGAGCGGCTTCGACGCCTGCCTGTGCGCTGGCGATCGCCTGATTGTTCTGCCGTGCTGCGTTGATCTGGGCCTCGAGAAACTCCTTCGCCACCTTGGTCCTCGACCGCGCGGTGTCGCGAACCGTTCGATACTGCTCGTAGGTGATCATTGATGCATCGCCCGATTCCACAAGGTCGCGATATCGCTTCTCGTTCGCCTCGGCCTGCTTTTCTTCGGCAACTGCCAGTTCATAAGCGGCATTGGCCGAACGGACCTCAGGGATGGCCGATGCGTTGAATGAGCCATTCGGGCCGAGGCCGAGTCGGGCTTCGGCCTGGCGCACCGCCGCTATCGACCGCTTGACCTCGGCTTCGGCGGAGATCAGGCGGCGGCGGGCATCGCTATCGTCGATGCGTGCAATGACCGATCCCTGACTGACGAAATCGCCTACGTTCACGCCCACGTCCACGACCTTTCCGGCGACCTTTGGGGCGACCCTGGATATCTCATCCGCGACCAGCGAACCGGTGGTCTGTATCACGGCCGGGATCTCGCGAGCCTCGGTGCGTCCCGTCGTTATGGTGATAACAGCGTCGGCATCTTGTGCTGCGTTCTGGTTTTGCGGCTGGGCGTCGGCCGAGCGGCTCGTACCGCACGATAACGCAAATGCGCAGCAAGTGAATATGATCAGTGCCTTGGCCGCAACTTCCCGGCCGGGCGAAATAAATGAATGCATAAAAAGCTTATGTTAGATAAAGATTCTATAACACAGGGTTGAGCGCGATAACCCGTATTGTGTAAAGTTTTGTAAAAGCGATATTTAGGATCATTTGCGTATTCTGGACAAAGTTACTTACAGCTATTATTTCGTCTGCTGCAGACATAAGGTTTCGAAAACCCGGAGGGTGCAATGATAGAAGAGATCACAGCGACCGAACTAAAGAAGAAGCTGGACGAAAAGGAAGATTTCCAATTCATCGACGTGAGGCAGCCGGACGAGTTCGCATTTGCGAAGATCGAGGGCGCAAAGCTGATCCCGCTCGGAAGCATCCTCGCGCGTATGAGCGAACTCGACCCGCAGAAGGAAGCGGTGCTGATGTGCAAGATGGGCGGCCGAAGCTCTCGGGCGATCGAAGCACTCCGATCCGCGGGCTATGAAGGGCCGCTCAAGAACCTCCGCGGCGGCATAACCGCATGGTCGAACGAGGTCGACCCGAGAGTACCGAAATACTAAGACAGCCGCTGGCTCCCGCGCGGTAACAGGCAGGACATCTCCTTTCCCCGGTTCATAACCCGCTCGGGAACTTTCTCCCGTTCAAGATAGCCAATCGTTCATAATGATCGAATAAGAGGCGAAAATATTGAATGATCGCCGCGACGGTG
>JAJNPX010000118.1 GCA_021155145.1 Acidisarcina sp.
CTTTTCTCGGAGGGCATCCCAGCGGGCAGTGTTTTCGGGAACGACGCCCCATAGATCGAACTGCAGAACGCCTTGAGCCGCACGCGTCTCTGCAAAGGCAGGATGCGGCCCTTTCTTGATCGCGAGTTCGCACGATGCGTCGAGAGCGCCGAAATAGATCTCTTCTTGTATCTTCGCCGAGATCTTACGAGCCTCGTCCGAGTCGAACGCGAGGCGAAGCTGAAAGAAAACGTCCTGCAAGCCCATCACCCCGAGGCCGATATTGCGCCAGCGGTTGTTCGAATCCGCCGTGCTCTGGATCGCGTAATAGTTCAGATCGATCACGCGGTCGAGCTGGCGGACGGCGAGCTTCACATTACGACGGAGCTTTTCGTAATCAAACTCGCCGCCCTTTACATACCGCGCGACGTTCACGCTGCCCAGATTGCAGACGGCGGTCTCGCCGTCCGATGTGACCTCGACGATCTCGGTACAGAGATTCGATAGATGGATCACGTTCCCGGGTCTGCCGGTCTGGTTCGATTTCGTATTGCACGCGTCTTTGAATGTCATCCAACCGTTTCCGGTTTGTGCCAGCGTGCGCATCATCCGGGCGTACAGGTCGCGGGCCTTTACCTGCTTGACAAATTTTCGTTCGGCCTCGGCCTCGGTATACGCGATCTCAAACTCGGTTCCGTAAATATCCGGAAAATTCGGCACCGCCTTCGGGTCAAAGAGCGACCACACGCCGTCTTCCTGAACGCGGCGCATGAATATATCGGGGATCCAGTTCGCGATGTTCAGATTGTGTGTGCGGCGGGCATCATCGCCCGTATTGTCGCGAAGCTCGAGGAAATCTTCGATGTCGGCATGCCACGTTTCGAGATAGACGCAGGCCGCTCCTTTTCGTTTGCCGCCCTGGTTTACCGCGGCAACCGACGAATCGAGCGTCTTCAGCCACGGCACGATCCCGTTCGAATGTCCGTTCGTTCCCTTTATCAGCGACCCGCGTGAGCGAACGCGGTGGTAAGCGATGCCGATACCGCCCGAGAATTTCGAGAGCATCGCGACATCGGAATATTTTTTATAGATGCCCTCCAGGCTGTCCTGCGGTGAGTCGAGCAGGAAGCATGACGAAAGCTGTTCGTGTGCCGTGCCCGAATTGAACAGCGTCGGGGTCGACGGAACGTACTCGAGCGACGAGAAAAGGTTGTAGAGCTCGACGGCCTCGGCGGGCGATTCGGAAAGGCCGCAAGCAACGCGCATCCAGAAGAACTGAGGGCTTTCGATGACCTCGCGAGTCACCGGATTTTTGAGAAGGTAACGATCGTAAATTGTGCGGATACCGAAAAATTCGAATAGATCGTTGCGGGTCTGGTCGATAGCGTCGTTAAGCTTGCGGCTGTTCTCCGAAACAAAGCGGGCCAGGCGATCATTGATCAGGCCCTCTTTGAAGCCAAAGGCGATCGATTGCGAAAAAGAATGGATCTCCTGATTCCGAACTTCTTTTTCGATGTACTGGTTTAGGAGTCGTGCCCCGAGTTTAGAATACTCGGGCTCTTCGAAGATGAGGCTTGCGGCGGTCTGAATCGAGAGCTTGTCCAGCTCTTTGGTCGTCGCTCCGTCATAGAGTCCGCTGATCGTCTTGGTGGCGATCCGCATCACATCCACATTCGGCAGGTTCGGCGTGCAGCGTGAGATGGCACGGACGATCTTGTTGATATCTACCGGTTCGTGGTTCCCGTTGCGCTTTGTGACGCGCATCGTGGTCTGTGTTTCTTCTGTTTGACGTGCTGCGGCGGTTGGTCCGTTATCCATGCTTTGGGCAAGTCTCCTTGAAATTTTCCGTCGACCGTTTCTGCCCTCTTTCCAGTTACCAGAGTGAAAGGCTCCCCGGCCGCCAACGCTTCTCGAGCATCGGCGGAACAAAGGTAGATCTCGGTCTTTTATTGGGGTGCAGGCGGGTCCTCAGCGCAAAAAGTTAAAGGCGTTCTCCTGCAGTGGATATAGACTATATTGTGTCCCGGTTAGTTTGTCAACACTAAATCTAGTGGTTTTAAAACAAATCGCTAAATGCCATTATTTCACTATTTAGCGCGCGCCGCATAATGTTTTGCGTGAATATATTTGTAACGTCGCCGTAACTCCCGAAAACACAATATCTTGTGGTGACCGGCGTCAGATCGCGGTGTGGAAATTGCGTGGAAATCGATGTGGAAAATCTTTCGCTCTACTCAATATCTTGCCGCCATTTCCGAGGGAATTTTCTTTTTCACAAGTGGAAAACCGACGTTTGGAGTTCCACCTTTAGGCGGCTCGCTTTTGCCACAAGATCTCTAGATCAACCGGGGCAGCTGAAGCTGGAACTCCGAACTTTTGAAGCTAGAGTTTCAACTTCATTCCGATATGCGACTTGGAAAATCCAAGGCTTTCGTAGAATCGATGCGCGTCGATTCGATCGTTGTTCGTCGTAAGCTGCATCGAGACACAACCCTTCTCTTTCGCCCGCTCGATCGCCCACAGCATCATCTCGCGGCCGATGCCCTGGCCGCGATATTTTTCATCTACCCGAACCGATTCCACCGTGCACCGCTTGCCACCCTGAAAGCTGATCGACGGCGTGTAGGTTAGCTGCAAAGTGCCGATCACCGAGCCATTGAGTTCGGTGACGATGAGTTCGTTGTTCGGATCGGCATCGATCTCTCGGAATGCCTTGAGGTAGCTGTCGGGAAGCGGATCTTCGTACCGCTCTCGCTGCGAGCCGAGGAAATCGTCGGCGAGCATGCGGACGATCGACGAAAGGTCATCCTCCGTTGCGATCCGAAACTTCATCAGGATTCGATCACCAACCCATCCCACGCCAACTCAACATTCTCAGGCAGCAGATTCGAATCTCGGGCGTGGAGGATGTCGTGGTTCAGGTGCGTGAGGTACGCTCGCTTCGGTTTCAGATCTTCGATTATGCCGAGGGCTTCTTCGAGGTGGAGGTGCGTCGAGTGCGGCTTTAGGCGGACGCAGTCGAGCACGAGCACGTCGAGGTTGCGGAGGCCGTCCATCGAATCGGGCGGAATGGTTTTCAGGTCGGTGGCGTAGGCGAAATCGTTGAAGCGGTACGCAACGACCGGCAGCTTGCCGTGGATCACTTCGAGCGGCGTTACTTCGATCTCTTCGCCGATGCAGAACGGCGCATTGTGAACGACGGTGTGCGGGATCAATTGGGGCAAGCCGCCGCCGAAATGTGTTGGTTCAAAGATGTATCGAAAAATGCGGCGAAGGTCGATCCACGCGATCTCGTTCGCGAAGATCGGCATTGCCCCGTAGCGAAAATTGAGAGGACGAATGTCGTCGAGGCCGAAGACGTGATCGACGTGACAGTGCGTTATCAGCACTGCGTCGAGCCGGCGGATGTTTGCCCGCAATGCCTGCTGGCGGAAATCGCTCGACGTATCTACTAGTATCTTTCTATCGCCGTGCTCGACCAAGATAGACACCCGCAGACGTTTGTCCCGCGGGTCCTCGGAAAGGCACGTCTCGCAGTCGCACGCGATAGACGGTACGCCGGTTGAGGTTCCTGTTCCGAGGAAGGTCAATTTCATAGAAAAGAATTAGCCACAGAGAACACGGGGAGCACGGAGGAAGCTTATGAATATCTCAGTGATCTCTGTGAGCTCTGTGGCAATCTTACTTCTTCCCCAAAATGTCGGCGCCGGAGAATTTCTTCGCCGCCTGGGCCTTGAGTTTCTCTTCGGTCGCGCGGACCATTGTGACGTATTGCATACGAAGATCGGCGAGCAGGCCGTCCAGCAACCGTGCCTCCTTCTCGTGGAGATTTCCGTTGGTCTTATCGCGGAGCATCGCGAGCACGTCGATCCAGAATTTACCCGAATCCAGGTCAAGGGTCCGTTGGCCGGTTGCCGGGTGCGGTACGGCTCCGAGTGCGGCGGCGGCGTTCGTCGCCAGAGTGGATAGAAAATTGACAAAGCTAGCGGGGTTATCGGCTCCCGGAATATCGCTGCCGTCGTCCGCATCCTCCGAAAGATCCGGGGCATAATCGATCCCCTCGTCCAACTTGGCGTTGTGATCGGCCGATGTTTCGGCCACGACAGGCGTCGCCTCGGCCTTTGGCGCTGGTTCAGTCGGGTCTGCCTTTTTAGGTTCCGGCTCGATAACGACGCCCTCTTTTACCGAGCCATCGGGGTTGTACTTTCGCCTATCGACCACTTTAAGAGTCACTTCTTCCTGTTTTTCATCTCGTCCGATCATAGTGTTTCTCGTTCAGTCGATTTTAGCACCCGCGCGAATGGTCTTGGAAGTCACCCCGGTCCTCGTAGCCTCTCAGCGATTCTCTTGACTCGACCGGCCCGCTGGACTCTAATGAACCCATGTCCGAAAAATTCGACGAACTTGTTGCCGTAATGGCCCGGCTGCGTGCACCGGGCGGCTGTCCATGGGACCGGGAACAGACCTATGCCTCGCTCTCGCAGTACCTTCTCGAAGAAGCATACGAGACGTTTGACGCTATTCATGAGGCCGACGCGACCGGAGACGTGACGAACTTGAAGGAAGAGCTCGGTGACCTCCTGCTCCAGGTCGTCTTTCACGCCACGATCGGCGCTGAGAGGGGCGAGTTCGACATCGACGACGTTGCGGCTGGCGTCTCGCAAAAACTGATTCTCCGGCACCCGCACGTCTTCGGTGACGCAAAGCTCGAGCGGGCCGAGGACGTGCTCGATAATTGGGACGCGCTGAAAGCCGATGAGCGTAGGGCGTCGGGCAAAAAGGAAAAGGAAAGAGAATCGATCCTCGACGAGGTCCCGGTTCATTTTCCAGCTTTGCTCGAAGGTCTGAAACTGACCAAAAAAGCAGCTAAGGTCGGGTTCGACTGGGACAGCACCGACCGCATTTTCGATAAGCTCTACGAAGAGGTCGGCGAACTGAAACAGGCGATCGAAACCCGCGATGCCGGCGAGATCGGCGAGGAACTGGGCGATCTTCTGTTCGTCCTGGTGAACCTCGCCCGCCATCTCGAAATCGAACCGGAAACGGCGCTTAAGAAAACCAACAGAAAATTCCGCTCGCGTTTCAAGTACATCGAAAAAGAATTGTCGCGACAAGGAAATTCGCTCGAATCGTCGACCCTTGAAGAGATGGATGCCCTCTGGAACGAGGCAAAGTCTGGCGGTTCTTAGCGACTCCGATTCGCGCTCCGTATCAAAACGGCCGGACATCTCACCGTAGCCGGTGTTATCGTGTGGCCGATCAGGAGAAAAGCTCGAGTAACAGGTCAGTGACCCTTGCTCGGGCGTCTTTCTCGAGCTGACCGATCTTTTTCACCAGACGCTCCTTGTCGATGGTCTGGATCTGATCGAGGATAACGTAGCGTGTTTCATTGAGAAACTCGACGGGCAAGCGGGTCGGATATTTTGCTCTCGTCGATGAGAGCGGGGCGATCATGACAGTGCTGATATGGCGATTCAGCTCGTCCGGCGAAATGATGACGGCCGGCCGTGAATTCTTTGGGTCGTCGGAGGGCGTCTCGTCAAGGTTGATCAAAAAAACGTCGAATCGGCTCACCATTGCCACTCCTTCTGCTCAAATTCCGTCGAAGTTGGCGTGCGAATGACGTCGTCGTCCTTGTCGGGCAGCGAACTGAAGATGGCATCCCAATCACCGCGGGGCTTTTTCAATTTCCTGATAAAGATGCCGTCCGGCACGACCTCAAGCTCGACCTCGCCCGAGATCTTCGTTTCTTCGAGCAGGGCCTTTGGGATCCTGATGCCTTGCGAATTTCCGATCTGGATTATCTGTGCTTTCATTCTCAGTTCACGCCAAACCTACTTAATAATCTCGAGCCCGCCCATATAGGGCCGTAGGACGGAGGGCACCGATATGCTTCCGTCCGAGTTCTGATAATTTTCAAGAACAGCGATCCAAGTACGCCCGACGGCCAGGCCGCTTCCGTTCAGCGTATGGGCAAACTCGGGCTTTGCGCCACCGGCGCGACGAAAACGCAGGTTCATCCGCCGGGCCTGGAAGTCGCCGCAATTCGAGCAGCTTGAGATCTCGCGATAGGTTTGCTGGCTCGGCAGCCAGACCTCGATATCGTATGTTTTCCTGGCACCGAAGCCCATGTCGCCGGTCGACAGGATGACGGTTCGATAGGGCAGCTCAAGTAGCTGAAGGATCTTTTCGGCATCTGCCGTAAGTCTTTCGTGCTCACTTTCCGATCCTTCG
>JAJNPX010000017.1 GCA_021155145.1 Acidisarcina sp.
TCCGGCTGATCGAACTTTTCAAGCTCGCCCGCCAATGCTTTCGGCGTCAGATGATGGGACATTTCCGCAAGTTCTGATAACTCATCAGGAAATGCGCATTCGATAAGAAGGGCGGAGAGGCGTTCCTGTGTGACCGCCCTCCAGAAACCGTCCATATTCGAAGTATCGCCCGTCAATCCGATCGAAACGGAACCGTCCGAGATGATGAATCCCGAACACGGGACCTTGTGGTTCACTTCCAGCGAGCGAAACTTGAGCCGGCCGACAGAAAACGAAGTGCCCTGCTCGAACGGGCAGTATTTCATTACCGGACCGAAAGAATTGGAGAGCTCGGAAAATCTCGGATAGACCGACCAGTTGAAAATATCCCTCTCGAGGATCTCGATCACTTCGGGAGTGGCGTGGACCCTTATCGGCTGTTCGAGCTCGGAAAACTGATCGTCGATGAACAAAGGAAGGCCGGCGATATGGTCGAGGTGAGCGTGTGTGATCACGATGTCACCGATGGACCTGCGCTCTTCGGCGGTTACCGCCATCGCGAGGCTGCCGGCATCGACGGCAACCGATTCATTTATCAGAAAACACGTGAGATGCTGCCGCGCCGACGCGCCGCCGTCCATTTCAAAACTGCTCGGAAGTAGCTTTAGTCTCACGATCTACTGCTATGGACGTATTCAACCCGGCAAATTGCCGAAAACTTAACGGGCGCACGTTTCCGCCCGTCCGCCGTCTATTGCATATGTCGCTCCGGTGATCCACGCCGCCTTGTCCGAAGCCAGAAAATAGATCAGCTCCGCGACCTCTTCCGGCTGCCCGGGACGGCCCAGCGGGTGTGTGTTTGCGGCATTTGCCAGGAATTTCTTGTAATCGTCAGGATCCATTCCGCCCCGTTTATGCAGATTTGTTTCGACCACGCCGGGATTTACCGCGTTCACCCTTACGCCTTTTGGAGCAAGCTCAAGGGCCGTGCATCTCGTGAGCTGATCGATGCCGGCCTTTGACACGCAATAGGCGAGAACGCCCGGGAAGGCTCTCGTGCCCGTCACGCTCGAGACGTTCACTATATTTCCCTTCCGCTCGATCAAGGCCGGCAGGCATTTCTGCATCAGATAAAAGACCGCCCGGAGGTTCACGTCGAGCATTTTATCCCATTCGTCCAGCGTTGTGGTCTCGAGCGAGCCTGACTTAATTATGCCTGCCGAATTGACCAATACGTCAATATGACCGAAATATTCCACGGTTTCGGTCACAAGCCGGTCAACCTGGGTCTGCTCATTGACATCCGCGAGATGTATCCTGAAGCTGCCTGCGAGCCCATTCACCTCCTCGTGAACCGCCAAAAGCTCGGCCTCATTGCGCCCGACGCCGATCACCTTTGCTCCGTTAGCCGCAAATAGCTTTGCCGCGGCGCGGCCGATGCCGCTGCTCGCGCCTGTTATCAGAACGATTTTGTCTTTCATCAGATCTCGGGTACTTCTCGTGTGGCCTAAGGATATCAAGTCTGAATCCGGTACGGCAACAACGTCATTCCCCCATCCGACATTGAAAAAAGACAGCCCCCTAAAGGACTGTCTTTTCAACAATTACACGAATCGGGATCGAGCTTTACATTTCGCTCGGGCGGGGACTGGCCTTAAAGAGCTGTTCAAAAGCAAGACGTGTTTCCTCACGCTTGCGAGTCTGCAGGTCGCTGACCCAACCTGTGACATTTGCGACCATATCGCGTGCCGCCTGACGCTTCGAACGATTTTCGTTCTCGACAGGTTTCGCGGCTGGTTTCACATCGCCCTTTTTTATAACTTTTACCTTTGGTTTATTCGCCATTTCTAATTCCCTTTCCTTGTTCTTTATTTGTCCTGATCTGTGAATTGTTTCGATCCACTTGTTTATTCCACTACTTACGTGAGCAATCGCCGTGCCTAAACCGTTGACGTATCGAATTGCGAGTTTTTGCAGACCGCCGGCAAACTGTTGAGGATCTTCGCAATTTGCAAATGAAAAACGAAAAATTCGCGTTCTGCTAACTTTGATCAACGAATTCGATCTCTAGAATGTTCCAAAAATCCTTGCGGTACCCAGATATTACTGGCTTCTGATTACCAACGCGTTAAATATGCGAAAAAACTATCATCGGACCAGATATTGCTGCAATTTGTTCTGTGACACTCCTCGAAGCCTCGATCATCTACTTATCGGTGGGCGCTCCGTTCGGCGTGCTGGTATATTTCAGCAGCCGCGGGTCCACTGCCACGCGAATTCTGTATCTGACGATCGTCGCCACGTTTCTCTGGCCTATATTTGCGGCAGGGCGTTTGAGACGTGCCTTTCGTACTGATTTCGGCAAGCCTCGGCTCTCAGATTCGGCGATAAGGCTTGAACCGCACTCGTTACACTCCGTTCCCGGCGTACTCGGCCACCGTAGAATATCGGCCGCATTGGAACGCTACATAGGCATCGCTGAAGGTATGCCGTCGGAAAGCGGCCGAAACACCCCGGGAATAGAACTCCTGCGGATCGCCGGGCATTCTGACCCGGAGCTTGGCGCACGGTGCCTGATGCGCGAGAGAACTCGCCGTTTGAAGCATCATCAAAGCGGATCGGCGATCTCGCTGCTCGACGAACTGAGCCTTGGACGCCCCTCCAAAGAAATTATGTTCAAGGTTGCCGAGGTCTGCTCGGCGCTTGGGGACCTCGAAACGGCGGATTCAATTCACGCACTGATCGCATCGTCTCACATCGCGGAAACCGCTAAAGCGGGATCGCGTGCGGGTTCTCCTGTCGTGCTCTAGTGATCTCAACCTGTTCAAGTGTCTTTGCCACGATAGGAATTGGCATTAGAATCTGGGTGTGCTCGTATTACTTCACCTATTCGCATTATTTCTTATAGTGCTTTTGGGTTTCTACGTTTTTGTTGCGGACCCTCGAAACCGGGCCAATCAGACCTTTGCCGCATTCATTTCCTTTCTTGCCCTGTGGACGACCAAGGACCTCGTCTTTTGGAATTTTGTAAGCACGGACCGGTTGGCCCGCTGGTGGGCCGTGTCGAGCTTCCTGATCGCCCTTTTGATGCAGTGCGCTCTGGTCGTATTCGCGTGGGTCTTTCCGGACAGCGCCCGACTCCCAAAACGAAAAGCCGCGGTCGTTTTCGCGCCCGCGATCGTTCTTGTCCCGGCGGTTTTTCTGGGCTTGTTGTGGCGAGACGTCGGGTATCGCGGCGGCAGATTCGTGATCGAACTCACGGCGATAGCCTATGCCTTTGTGGGCTACGTCTATTTTCTCTACGGTTACGGTGCGTGGGTCCTTCTTAGAAAGTACGCGAGCTATAAGTTCACGCAAAAAGGCCAGCAGATCGGCGCGATACTTTGGGCGATCGCGATAACGGCGGTTTTCAAGACGGCCGAGAATATTGCCTTCCCTTTCTTCGGAATTTACGAATTGCTGCCGTACAGCTCGATCTTCCTCTTGCCCGGCGTGGTGATATATGCCTACGCCATCTCGAATTTTCGGCTCTTTTCGCTCCAGACGGCACTCGACCAGTTTCGGCTTTTTCCGATCACGTACAAGATCGCGATCAGCATCGCCGCCGTCGCCATCGTCAGCTTTCTTCTCTTCCAGATCCCCATCGTATGGTGGGCCTTCCAAAACGGAATGACCTTTGAAGCATGGCGCCGATACCTTGTTTTCAGCGTCATCTCGGCACTTGTTCCAAACCTCTTGCTGGTGCTCCTTGTCGTGCGGTCCATCTCGCGCCCGTTGCAGCGGATAACGGTCGCGGCGGTCCAGGTCACGAACGGAAAGTATGGAACGGAAGTTGATCTTAGAAAGAGCAATGACGAGATCGGCCTGCTGGCGGATTCGTTCAACGAAATGAGCCGGAAGATGGCAGAGGACATCCAGCGTCTGCAAAACCTTAATGAACAGCTGGCCCGGGCAGAACGCCTTGCCGCAATGGGAACGCTGGCCGCCGGGGTCGCACATGAGGTCAACAATCCGCTTGCCTCGATCTCGTCGCTCGTGCAGATGATCAGGTCGCGGGCCGACATAGATGCCGAGACCAAAGAACGCCTGGACCTTATCTCGGGCCAGATCGCGCGTATCAGCCAGGTCACCCGCGACCTTACAGACTTTGCACGCGTGCGTCCGGCGGCGCGTACCGGCGTGAGTATAAATGACGTCGTCGATTCGAGCCTTAGGCTGGCAAGCTTTGACGGCGAATTCCAGAAATTGGAAATAGTCCGATCGATCGACGAAGGCCTTCCTGAGGTGCATGCCGACGGCGATCAACTCCAGCAAGTTTTCCTCAATCTTTTGCTGAATTCGCGCGACGCAATGCCGAACGGCGGCACACTCACGGTCGCGACCTTTATGGATGGTGGCCACATCGGGATCTCAGTCGAGGATTCGGGCCCCGGAATGGACGAAGAGATGAAGAAGAAGCTGTTCGACCCTTTCTTTACGACCAAGCCGGCCGGTAAGGGCACTGGACTCGGCCTCGCCGTCTGCTATGGGATCGTCACGGCGCATAACGGCAGGATCGAGGTCGATTCTACCAAGGGCAACGGCACGAGGTTCACGGTCTATCTTCCGCTTGAGGCTCCCAATCTTGACACTTCAACCGTTTAATTGCACCTTTATATAGCTTCCTATTCGAAAATCTAAATCAGTACCGAGGATCATTTCGATGAAACAATTCGTTTTCTATCTTTTTGCATTTCTGCTCCTCGCCCTTCCCGCGGCGGGCCAGCAGAGACCGACGGCGTTCATCAACGCCCGGATAATACCTATCGTCGGGGCGCCGATCGAACAGGGGATCGTTCTCTTCCAAAACGGCAAGATCACCGCGGTCGGAGATGCACGCGCGGTTCGCCTTTCGTCCGATGTCGTCATCATCGACATGGCTGGGAAGACCATTATGCCCGGGCTCGTCGACACACATAGCCACATCGGAAGCCCGGCCGGGGCCGACGGTTCGGCGCCGATCCAGCCCGACGTCCGGATACTGGACAGCGTCAACGCACGGGCCGCAAGCATACAGCGGGCCCAATCGGGCGGGATCACGACCGTGAACGTAATGCCCGGATCGGGCCATCTCGATAGCGGACAGACCCTCTATCTAAAGCTCCGCGATGGGGCCAATACCATCGATGACCTTTTGATCATCGGTAAAGACGGCAAGTATATGGGCGGGATAAAGTTCGCGAACGGAACCAATCCGATCAGGGCCGGAGGCGGCTCATTCCCCGGAACCCGTGCGAAATCCGCCGCCCTTGTTCGCGACCAGTTCATAAAGGCGCAGGAGTATCGAGAGAAAATAAAAAAAGCAGCCGGCGACACGTCCAAATTACCGCCCCGCGACCTGGCGATGGAAGCACTCGTCGAGGTTCTCGATGGAAAACGGGTCGTACACTTCCACACCCACCGGCACGACGACATCATGACCGCTCTCCGGCTTCAAAAGGAGTTCGGCTTTCGGATCGTCCTTCAGCACGTCTCCGAAGCCTGGAAGGTGGCCGACGAAATAGCAAAGGCAAAAGCTCCTGCATCCATCATTTTCATAGATTCGCCGGGCGGAAAACTTGAGACCGTGGATATCGATTTCCGAAACGGTGCGGCCCTCGAAAAAGCCGGAGCACTCGTCGGTTTTCACACGGACGACAGCATCACGGACTCGCGTTGGTTCCTGCGCTCCGGCGGGCTCGCCATCCGTGCCGGCATGAGCCGCGAGAAAGCTCTCTATGCGTTGACGATGGCGGGCGCTCAGATGCTCGACCTCCAAGACCGGGTCGGCTCGCTTGAAGTGGGTAAAGATGCCGATCTGGTCGTGCTCTCCGGCGACCCGCTGAGCGTTTATACCAATGTGCTCCAAACCTGGGTCGAGGGTGAAAAGGTCTTTGACCGTTCGGACCCGAAAGACCACCTGGTAGCCGTGGGCGGAAAGGGAGCGGGCGATGACGGAATGTCTCATGACGACATTCACTGTTTTGACGGTGACATCGGAGGTAATGAATAGTGAATATCGAAAATCGAGCAAAAACGCGTAAGTGGCTGATGGCAACATTCGCCCTTTTCACTGCACATCTTTTATTTTCCGCTGCTTCGGCCCAGATCGCGGTGCGCGGCGAGACCGTTTGGACCATGGCCGGCAGCCCGATCACGAACGGCGTGGTGCTGATCAATAACGGCAAGATCGAACGCGTCGGGACCGCAGCCCAGGTGCCGATCCCGGCGGGATACAGGACGATCAATGCCAAGGTCGTCACCCCCGGTCTGATCGATGCACATACCGTGATCGGCTTGAACGGTTATCTCAATCAGCCCCACGATCAGATGGCCCTCGACGCCGGTACGTCCATTCAACCGGAACTTCGTGCCACCGATGCCTACAACGCAGAAGAACGCCTCATTCAGTGGGTGCGAGAGTTTGGCGTGACCACCATTCATACCGGGCATCAGCCGTCGGCACTCGTCCCCGGACAGACCATGATCGCAAAGACGTGGGGAAAGAATGTCGATGAGGCCACCATCGTACCAACGGCGATGGTCGCGGTCGTGCTCGGGAATGCCGCTAACGCAGGTGCCGGCAAGTCGCCGGGAACACGGGCCAAACAGGCGGCCATGCTCCGCTCCGAGTTGATAAAGGCCCAGGAAAACATCGCAAAGAAAGAGCCGCCCAAGGACCTGCGTGCGGACATAATGATGCGGGTCATCAAAGGCGACGTTCGGCTGCTCGTGACCGCTCATAAGGACCAGGACATTATGACCGCCCTCCGGATAGCCAAGGAATTCGGTCTTAAGATCGTGCTCGACGGCGCCTCCGAAGCTCAGCTCGTCCTCGACGAGATAAAGGCCTCAGGGTTTCCAGTCATCATTCATCCGACGATGGCCCGGGCGGGCGGCGATACCGAGAGTCTTTCGATGGAAACAGCTGCGAAACTGAAGGCCGCGGGCATTCCCGTAGCCCTGCAAAGCGGATATGAGGGCTACGTTCCTAAAACGCGGGTCGTACTCTTCGAGGCGGCGATGGCTGCGGCCAACGGGCTTTCGCGAGCCGACGCCCTGAGCCTGATCACGATCGATGCGGCAAAGATACTCGGGCTCGATGATCGCATCGGCTCGATCGCTCCCGGAAAGGATGCCGACCTCGCAATGTACGATGGGGACCCGTTCGAATTCGTGAGCCACTGTACGGGAACCATAATTAATGGCAAGGTCGTTAGCGAGGTCGTCCGGTGAGGCCCTCGAGCAGACTTGACAATATGTGAAACTGCGCTATTCTTGCATAGTTTTTCGCGTTGCTCCACGCATTGCGGAAAACACAAATGGTGCTGAAAACGGTGTGGGAGACGGTTTCGGCACCTTTTTCTTGTTTAAAATCGAATATCGGGGCTGATCCAGGCTCTGGTATGTGAATTGCTGTATATCGGTTGACCGGCCGAAAGGCTGTAAGTATTCGATACACGGAGGTTTACGGATGAGGACAGAAAAGCTGCGACAGATCAGGGAATTCGACAAGCCTATCCCGAAACCAACAGAGGATGATTTCGAAGAATTTTTACGTCTGACCGAGGCACGGTTCGTGACAAAGAGATTTACCAGGGACGCATCTTTGGAGGGCAGGCTCCGCTCGCCCGAATGTTCTGAGGCCAGGTAGGAAAAAACCTCACCGGATACCTGCCGGGCCTCAGTAGGGGTGGGGCTGCCGATTTTCGGCGGTCATCACCCTTTACTGAGCCAAACTTTGGTACCCTTGCCTACTCGAAA
>JAJNPX010000122.1 GCA_021155145.1 Acidisarcina sp.
GAACCGAGCACATACTAAAAACTCATCCTCGTACTCGGTTCAGCGATTCACTCGAAGCACGTTCCACCGAAGACCTCGATTTCTTTCTCAGCGTTGATATCATAACCGATGCGGATAAGATGGAGATCATTCGTGATGTGATCCGTCAACGCAGATACGAACCCGTCGCGAAATATTTTCAGTTTGAGAAAAGAATATTGGTTGGTGGGAATGATCTGCCGGTAAAGATTGACCTGCTTGCGCCTCGGCCGACTTCCACTTTGGATCTCGAACTCGTAAAGATCAGCGAACCTCGCATTCGCCCTCGCGGAGTTTCGAATATACACGCTTACATTACGGATGAAGCCATCTCCTTGAACGACGGCCTGTCTTGCATCGACATTTCGAACGATGAGTCCGCGATCATCGTCTTTCTACCTCATCCGTTTACATATCTTTTGCTGAAGCTATTCGCGTTTCGAGATCACTTAGCCAAAGGCGAAGACAGATCGAAAGCCAAAGAACACGCCTCGGATATTTATCGGACGATCGGCATGATGACCGAGCCGGAATGGAAAGATTCGATCAGATTTTCTGCAAAACACGCGACTAACCCCATTGTTACAGAAGCATCGGAAATAGTGGCCGAGTTGTATTCAAGCTCGGATGGTCGCGGACCGATCGAAACTTACCGACTGCTAGGTAAGTCCGCCAAAACCGAAGCGAATATTGGAAAGGTGATCGAGGATCTCACGACACTCTTCCCACCTAAACAGTAACAACGGATCCGGACCGCAAGGCACTGTCAGGAGCCGCTTGCGTCGTCCAAAACGACGTCGGGATGCTCTGCGGCGAACTGGTCACGAGGTTTTGAATCGATCTCACCGCGCAGCGGGCGTGTGCCGACGTTGGGTTTGAAATTGCCGTTCTCATCGTACAGCCGGCGATATTGGGCCGAGTTTCGGATCACGCCCTGGACGTATCCTTTCGTTTCACGGAAAGGGATGGCCTCGACAAATTCGTCCATTTCGATCGGCAGGGTCGCCCGCCATTGCGGCACACGGCCCGGGCCGGCATTGTACGCGACCGCCATGTACTCGATCCGCTGAAACTTGTCGAGCTGATCGCGCATATACGCGGTACCGAGCTCGATGTTCAACGGGGGATCGAAGAGCGCGGTCGAGCTCACTGACGACGTCCGGGAGACATATTTTTTCGCCATCAGGTTCGCCGTGGGCACCAGCAGCTGCATCAGCCCGAAAGCATTCGCACCCGAGCGGGCCCGCGGGTTGAATACAGACTCCTGACGGATCAGACCGGCGACCTGATAGGGGTCGAGTCGCCGCTGACCGGCCCAATACTTGATGTCATTCCAGGCCACGAGTGGATAGAATATCGACCACTCCTCGCGGCCCATCTCCTCGGGGAACATCTGCGAGTAATCCGGATAACTCTTTGCGAGTGCCAGCAGAGCGCTCACGTTGTCGCCCTTGAGACGATGGTGGCGCGCGAGCGCGAGGTTTATCTTCGGTGAATTTTGAGCCGTCTTTTTCGCCTCCATCAATTCTTCGATCGCCCAGTCGAAAAGGCCGATCGTGCTCAGTTCATCGCTTTTTTCTGCACGTGCAAGCTCACGCGGGCCCGAGGTTTCCGGGGCGACCGTCACGGTCTTGAGGTTTGCCACCGCCTTGGCGACGAGCGGATCGAGCTTTGCATCCGCGGGGCATGACATCGGCGCCAAACGCTGCTGAGCAAGATAGCCGTACCAATTTGCCGAGTAGCGGTAAATAACGGCGCCGTAGAGCGCACATGCTTCGTCAGTTCTGCCCGCACGCTGAGCGTCACGGGCGGCCCAGTATCCCGCCTTGCCGCGATTGGTCGTATCCTTATCGACGTAGCGGGCGAGATGCTCGATCAGAAGCTGCGAGGACCGCGAGAAGTCGTTAGCCTCATGAGCCATCCACGCGAGTTCGAATTGCGCCTGAGCAACCTCGACCGCATTCGGATAATTTGCCAATGCCGCACCGAGAAAATAATTCTCTTCGCCCTTGTTCTTAGCCTCGCTCGCGGCGATACCGGCATCGACCCAAGCCTTTGGCGTGAGTTTGCCATCAGGGAAAAACTTCCGCATCTCTTCGGCAGTACGCCGCGCATCGGGCCACATTTTGCTGCGGGCAAAACCGGTCACTAATTGATAGTATGCCTCTTCCTTCAGGGGCGAACCGGCGGGAATAGCCATAAATGCCGCCTGAGCGTCGCCCATCTTTTTCTGCATTGCCAACGTCTCGAGACGTTTGAGGTTTAGGTCGGGCGTCAACGAGGCCGAATAGCTCGCCGTCAGCAAGGCGAACGCCTTTTCCGCCTCCGGCCAGTTCCGTGCCGCGAACAGCCTCTCGGCGCGTATGATGATCTCTTCCGCATTAGAAGGGGCGAGCGGCTGTGACAACGAGGTCAACTTGGCCTCTGCCTCTTTCGCGGCATCATTACCGGCGCCGTAAAAATATGTCCGCCGATAGAATGCGACGGCGTTCGGCTGATCGTTGAGCGATTCGTACGCCTTTGCGGTCGCAAGGAGCGCCTTTGCGTCGCGGCTTTCGAGCTGAACGGATAAGAACCCAGGGACCTTTAAGGCATTTCCAGACGCGATGGCCGACTCGGCCCACAGTATCCGGGCTTCGCGCGAACGCAGCGAATCGGGCCGTTCGGATATCAGGCGTTCAAAAACGGTCATTGCCGCGTCGTGGCTCGCGGCCTGCTGCAGAGCGCGTCCGCGGAGCCACATTGCGTAATCGGCGACGCTCGTCAGCTTTGCGAGATCGGGCGAATCCAGGATCGCCGCGGCGCCGGTAAAATCCTTGTTCTCGTACCTGATCCTCGCCCTCAGCAGCTTTGCAAGCGCTCCTGTTTTCTTCCCCGCATATCGCGACTCGATCCCCGCGACAACCGACTCAGCCGGCAGTTTCCCGTCCCTCGTCAACTGTCGCAGCGAATCAAGCGAAGCGTCGCCCGCTTGGGCTGAGCATGAAATGGTCAAGACTGCTGAGATCAGCAAGACGTTGAACAGAACGGCGGGAATAAACCTGGTGAACATAGGGCTGAAAACTCCGGATAGTTTGATGCACGCGTCCGAACGAAATATGCACAAAACCGACGCCGAGACCGTGAATCCGTACTATGATAACAAATCGGCAATTCTGGAAGGAGAACCCTATGCGCCTTATCACACTCCTGGCCG
>JAJNPX010000040.1 GCA_021155145.1 Acidisarcina sp.
CTGCCAGCCGCCTGATCGATTCGATCAGATCTTTGTCTTCGTAAGGCTTTGTCAGATAATGCGATACGCCGTTCTCGAGCGCCCGGTCGCGGTGCTTGTCGGCCGTACGCGACGTGATCATTATCACGGGGATCGAGCTGAAATGCTCCGAGCTCTGCAGCGAGGCGGCCAACTCGTAGCCGTCCATTCGCGGCATCTCGATATCGCTGAGGATCGCGACAGGAAGATGCTCCGCTGCCTTGAGCTGCTCGAGTGCGTCGAGCCCATCCTTTGCGGTGCGGGCATTCCAACCCGCTGCCTGGACCACTTTCGAGGTCAGATGGCGTACGCTCGGGCTGTCGTCGACGATCAGGACGTCGATGGTTCGCGGGGCGTTGGGGGCCGACGGCGAAGCGGGCTTCGGTTTGCGTTCCACTTTCGACCGGAACAGCGCGGGCATATCCAGGATCGGAACAAGTTCGCCGCCGCCGACCAATGCCGCGCCGAAGATCCCGTTGATCTTTTCCAGCGGCTTCAAGAGCGGTTTGATCACGACCTCTTCCGAGCCGGTCACTTCCTCGACGGCGATAACGCAGCTTCGTTCATCCGTCTCATAGAGCAGTGCGGCCTTGCCGAGCAACTCCGCGGGCGGCACAGGTTCGTAACCGAGAAATTCCGATATCTGCAAAAGCGGCAGCTTCTTGCCGAAGACCTCTACCTTTCGCCCGTCAATGCCGACGAACATATCATCGGTAAGCTCGGTGATATACGTGATCGGTTTGTGCGGCAACGCGTACGAGCGGGTGCCCACGCGGACGACCACGACATTCGTCACCGCGAGAGCGAGGGGCATTCGTATCGTGAACTTCGTGCCCTTTTGATAGTCGCTGTCGATGCTGATGGTGCCGCGTCCGCCGCCGACGCTCTCACGGACGATGCTCATTCCGACGCCGCGTCCGGCGCTCAGGTTCAACCTCTCCGCTGTCGTCAGGCCCGGAAGGAAGATCAATTCGAGCGCCTCTTCTTCGGTGAGCGATGCGGCCGCATCGTCGGAGAGATGGCCCATCGCGATGGCTTTCTCTTTCAGAGCTGAGACCGAGATGCCACGCCCGTCGTCGGCTATCGTCAGGACGATATGGGTCTCGTCATTTTCAACGGCGACGTCGATCATGCCGATCTCGGGCTTACCGAGCAGGCGGCGTGTATCGGGGTCTTCGATGCCGTGCACCACCGCGTTCTTGAGCAGGTGTGTGAGCGGTTCGATGAGCGAGTCGAGTATCTGCGTATCGATCTCGAGGTGTTCATTCTCGATCCTGATCTGTGCCTTCTTGTTTTCCTCTTCGCACGTTACCCGCACGGCACGCTGAAGTCGGGTGGTGAGCGAGCCGAATTCCACCATCCTGATCCGCATCAGCTTTTCCTGAAGTTCGTCGATGAGCCGACGCTGATCCTCGAGGACTGATTCAAAACTGCTGCGAATGATATCCAGAGACGAATTGATCGAGAATGAATCGCTCGCCGTCTCGGCAAGTTCACGCGCGCTCTGATGAAAATCCGTGTACCGGTCGAGCTCCAACTCGTCGAACGTTTCGCTGCGGCCAAGGTTTGAGAATCCCGACTGGTTCAGGACCGAATTTCCCGAGCTCAATACCGAGCTCTCAAAGTCGATCTCGAGCTTCGTGCTGATCGATTGCAGCCGCCGGGTGGCGTTGTGAAGGTCGTCCGCTTGTCTTTCCAGAGAGCGAAGACTCTGTTCAAATACCGAGCGGCTCATGAACATATCCCGGACGATCCGCACCAGGTCATCGAGCCGGTTGAGCGAGACGCGGACCACGGCTTTCGAAGCGGGCCGTGAGCTTGCCGGCTCGGATGAGACGATCTCGTATATCTTTTCGGAGAGGATATTGGCCTCTTCCACGGGCGTTTCGGCCCCGATCGCTTCTGCAAATACCGGCTGCGGGACGGCTTCCGCGGGGGCCTCGGCGGCAGCCTCATTCAGCGAGGCTACGACGCCGTCAAAGTCGTAGTAGAGCTGCGAGATCGAATGGAACAGCTCGGTGGAGGTATCGCCGGCTGTCAGGGACTTCAGGCAGTTGGTCGATGTGTGGAGCAGCTCGAATATCCGCTCGTTCGAGGCGTTCTTTGTCTCGACGAGCCGATCCAGAAGGTCTTCCACGCGATGGGCCAATTCCGAAAGCTGTTTGAGTCCCACGATACCCGCTGAACCCTTGAAGGTGTGAGCGTTGCGGCGGATCTCCCAGAGCGATTCGTGGTCGTTTGGCTCCTCGGCCAGCTTTTCCAGACTCGTCTCGATATTGCGGAGCAGGCCCTCGGCCTCCTCGGCGAATATCTCCAAAAGTTCCGGATCGACGTCAAACTCGTCCTCACCTCCAGACGATTCGAATGTCTGCGGTTCGCGGGAGAGGTTCGGATCTTCCGCCGCAAATGCCGTCTCGGCCTCGAATAATAGATCTTCCGAGAGTTCCGCGGTCGGGCGGCCCGCTGCGTCCGATCTGGGATGTTCGTTGAACACCTCGAACGAGACATCGATAAAATCATCTATATCCAGTGAAAAATTCTCGTCGTCGAGGCTCGCTTTCAGCAGCGTTGCTTCGAGATTTGAGAGGATATCGAGTGAAGAATTGATCCGCGCCTGCCGGACCTCGGCCGGCGAGGTTCGATAGGCCGATATCTCATCGGCGATCGCGCGCGCGAGGTCGCCGATCTCGATGAGCCCGAGGAAACCCGCGCTGTCGGATATCGACGAGAGTATCCTGAGCGTTGGCTCGGGGTCGGCCGCCTCCGGGCCGCTCTGCAGATAGAGCAGCAAAACTCCCCGTATTACGGGCACCTGACGCATCGCTTCGTCGATGAATGCTGGAAAGAGTTTTGGGTCCATCGGTCGGTCCTAGTTGAGAAAGCGGTTTTCGGTCGTACCGTTCATCGAGGAGTGCAGGTTTACGGGGAGTTTGAAGGGCGCGACGGAGCTGCGGAGCTCGCGCGACAGTTCGACAAGTGTGCGGACCGATTCGGTCGCCCGCTTCGATCCGTTTTGAACAAGGGCGGTGACTTCAGATATGCCCGACATCGCGTTGACGATATCTTCGGAGCTTTTCACCTGGAATTTTGCCGAATCAGAGATCGAGCGGAGCAGCTCGGCAAGTTTCGTCGATATCTCCTCGATCTCGACGAGTGAGCGTCCGGCCTTGTCGGCCAGTGCCGATCCGTCGATCACCTCGCGGATCGTCTCTTCCATCGCGGCCACCACCTCTTTGGTCTCGGAGTTGATCGATTGGGTCAGCGCCGAGATCTGCTGCGTCAGGCCATTCGATCTTTCGGCAAGCCGCTCGATCTCTTCGGCGACGACAGAAAATCCGCCCTGCGAGCTGCCCGGGGCCGAGGCCTGAAGTGTTGCGTTAAGGGCAAGAAGGCCGGTGCGGTCGGAGAGGTCGTTGATCATCCCGGTTATCTGGCCGATCTCCTGTGCCCGCTCGCCGAGTTTCTTGATGCGTTTGGCCGTTTCCTGGACCTGCTTTCTTATCGAGCGCATCGCCGCTATGTTCTCGTGGGCGGCCTTGGTCCCGCGGCGGGCGCTATTGAGCGAACCGGTAGCGACCTCGGCCGAGAGGGTGGCGTTTCGCGAAACTTCCTGCACCTGCTGCGACATCGTCGTGATCGCGGCCGTCGTGCGGGCTATCTGTGAGGCCTGCGCGACGCTGCCGCCGGCAAGCTGTTCGGTCGTGTCGCTGATAGCGGTGGCCGAGGCGGCAACCTGCATCGTCACGTCCTTTACCTGCCGAATGAGCGAACGAAGGTTTCGGGTCATCTGATTAAAGGCTTCGGCGATCTGGCCGGTGATCTCCGGGCCGACATCGGCCTGGACCGTCAGATCGCCCGCCGATACCTCTGAGACCTCATCGAGAAGTTTTACTATCGAGTTCTGCAGGCTGTCGCGGCTGTCGTGCGTGCCGAGCGTGAAGCGAAGTCGATCGACCAGGTATTGCAGAGAATCGCCGAAATGGTCCGAATCGGAACGCAGCGGGATATTCTCCGCGACCTCGCCCGCCGCAAGGCTCCTGATCTGGCGTGAGCGCTCACGCAGATAGTCCGAGACGCCCTTTAGCGAATCGCCCAATTCGGTCGCCGGATGGTCGTCGAAAAATTCGCCCTGCGAGAGCCGATGGGCGCATTCGATCGCCTCGCGAAACTCGGCCTCGCTTCGCGAGT
>JAJNPX010000045.1 GCA_021155145.1 Acidisarcina sp.
GAATCAAGCATCCATCTGGAACCGGTCTTTGACTGCCGCACCCGCTCCCTGATCACCCCAAGATAACGTTCGATGTCGGCCGGGTCGACCTTTGCTGCGTTCAGGCCGTATTCGGCCGCGGGGATCAACTCCTCGAGCAAAAGCTCGCGTGCATTGCGGCATTTGCCGTCCATCCAGATGATCTGCGATTGCAGCCCGAATCGGGCCGTACTGAAAAAATTGGTTTTTGCGTCGTCAAACTGCATCCGGTTCCTGACATCGCCGTACAGCTCGGGCAGAGCCGTCATCAATCCGAGAAATAGTGCAGAATTCGCCATCTCGTCGATGATCGTCGGCCCAGACGGAAGAAACCGGGCCTCGATCCGCAAGCCTGGCTTGCCGTTCAAGACCCCATAGCATGCCCGGTTCCAGCGCCAGACGGTGCCATTGTGCATCCTCCACGCGGCGAGCTCGGGAATTCCCCCGTTTTGCAGTGTCTCGAGTGAATTTTCCTCGATCTCTTTTATTAGCATGACACGAAATCGTGCCGCATCTTCGCGGAAGAGTTCCAGAATGGACCCGTTGACCCAACTCGTGCCAAACGTGACGCGGGCCGGGCGATTGCGCTCGTGCTGTGTCGGCGAACGCTCGTCGACAGCATGCTGAAAGAGCGCGAGGCGGGTTTCCTGCCACAATCTGTGGCCGGTAAGCAGCGGGGAGTTCACCGCCGAGGCGAGTACCGGAGCAGTGATGGCCTGTGCCCAATTGTACCGGTGGCTAAAATTATCGCATCCGGCCTGTATATGGATCTGGAAACTCGTATTGCAAAATTCGACGAAAGTATCGGAGACCTTCATCCGAAGCTCATCGAGGCCTTTGATGTGAACGAGCCGCTGATCTCCATGAAGCTCGGTGAGAACGCGATTGAGTTCGAGGTAGCGCGGATAAGGCGTGAGATTCGAGCCTACGAGATCAGAAAGCTGGATGGTCGGCAGTATGCCGCACATCACGGCATCCGCTCCGCATTGCGCGGCAGCGGTGCGTATCATGGAATATATTTCATACAGTTCGGATTCAAGTTCGCTCAGGCACTTTCCGGTAAAATCGCGCGGTGTGAGATTCGCTTCGATATTGAACTTTGCGATCTCGGTCGTGAGCCGGTGGTCGTTCGCCTTTTGCAGAACATCGAGAATGATCGGAGCCGGACGCATCGAGCTATCGACAAGGAACATCTCCTGCTCGGCACCGATCCGCATGGCATCATTCTCCAACATGCCGCTGCGAAACATCTCCTCGAGGGCCTCAAGGTCCGCAAGAACCTCCGAAGTGAAATGCCGCTTTCTGGCCTCGTCAGAACCGCTCAGAACTGATTTTTCTCCCATCTGTCTCCACCTCTCACGTTGAGGTTCGAATATCTATTTCTTGGCTTTGTGTCGCCAGTATGCATCGTGAGCATCCTTTGCCCAACTCCAAAACCTTCCTTTCTTGATCGTCTGTTCGTCTTTCCAGACACCATAGTGCAGAAAGATCGAATCCGGCCCGCCGCTGTCGATCACCGCGGCAACCTCATGAACATAGGCCTCCCGTGGCTCTTCACCTTTTATCTCAGAGACTATATTGGCAGCCGCGACCTCGGCCTGCCGAACCGCCATGTGTGCCAGTTTCGGTCCGCTCAGCCCGACCGCATCGCCGACCGCATAGCTAGCGGGCATTCCCTCGACCCGCAGCTTTTCATCCACCTTGATAAAGTCGTCATCGTCGACGATCCCGAGTTCACGCAGGTTTGTAAATCCGCGGAATGGCGGCATCAGCATCAAAAGGTCGTAATGGATACGGTGCTTCTTTGTTGAGAGCACCTCATCTTTGGTCACTTCCGAGACCGGGACGTCGAAATGTGCGTGGATCTTGTGCCGGTCAAAGGCCTCGAGCAAAGTGTCATGGAGCCGAGCCCCTCCAAATGCATCTTCGAGCGAGCCGGGGAAGAGCACGGAAATGCTGATCGAACCATCCTTGACCTTTTCGTCAAAGTGCCGTGCAAGCGCAAAGGCCGTTTCGCACACTGCGACGGGAAGCCGCGAGCCAGGTGACAGGCCGACCACTATTCTTCCTTCGTTAAAATTATCGATCGCCCGACTGAACTTCATCGCCGCCTTGGTCCCTAAGATGTGATGCGCGTGCTCTCGAAGCCCGGGGATCTGGCCAAGCGCAAGCCGGCGGCCTATCGCGATCACAAGATAGTCATACGAAACCTCGCCGTTGATATCGCCACCCTCGATCGCGACCCTCTTTAGCATTGGATGAACAGCGGTCATCTCGCCCTGAATGTAGCGTACGCCGAGTTCGGCGAGCGCTTCGGGGAGGTCGAAAGTGATCTCGTCGACTGAGCAGTCGCCGAAAACGAGCCGGACCAATGCCGGATAGAATGTGAATGTTCGGTTAGGCGAGACGAGCGTTATCGTGTGTTCTTTTCCCAACTCTAGCGCAAGGCGCTTTGCCGTGACCAATCCGCCGAATCCGCCGCCGATGACCAATATATTTGACATGGGAACTTCCAACCTGATCTGAGATCTCGGGTAATACCGATATTGCCTTCATAAGAGGCAAGAATTATTCCGCTCAGAACTGCAGGCCTTCACTTGAAAAGCCAAGTATTCCGGCATCTCGGGCGGGCCCGGCGATGGCCTGACGCGAACATTTGCACAACGCCGGTAATAATCCACAGTCCGGCATAAAGCACCATATCCTTGCGGGTATAGCCCAATTGGCTCAGGCATACGGGCAGCAGGTGCCCCGTCCACTATCTAAGTATCTGCAATTACTGGAGTTAGATCATATGGAACGTGGCTGGCACATCGTACTTGCCGGGTGGATGGACACTCCATTCATTTCTTCGTGGCTGGAACAACTTCAGGAACTGAGTTTTGTCCGACAATGTAGCTGTCACGTGCTCTGATCACGAGGTTCGGGCGCCGAACACGTACCTTGATCTGCTTTCTCTGTCCCGGCCTTCCTTCGTCCGCGGGAACATATCCGATCTGATACTGCCGCCTCAATTCCTCGGCGATACCCTCAAAAGCAGCGGTAAGCCCGCCCGGGGTCGATTCGGGGCGAAAAACGCGTCCACCGGTGTAATCCGCGAGTTCCTCGAGATAGCGGCGCCCGAGGGCGTAATCTTCCGACCTGGTTCCCCGCGGGCGCCCGCCGCCGAGAATGATGCTTCCGGGGAAGGGCGTGCCGAGACCGCCGAGATTGTCGAAGAAGGTGTTGTAATAAACCGGGAATATCAATGCGTCAGATTCTTCGGCGAGTCCCAGACTTGAATCGTAGCCGGACCTGCGGGATGTTGTATCCACGCCATCGGTAAAGAGAACGATCGCTTTCCGGCCCTCGATCTTGCTGAGGCGTTTCTTTAGAGAGAATTCGACCGCTTCGTAAAGCGATGTGCCGCCGCCGAAGTCAGCGTTCCTGATGCCCTTGTAGATCAGTTGGCGATCGTTCGTGGCCTCCGTGAGAACGTGAACATTCTCATCGAATTCGATCACCATCACTCTGTCCTGCGGCTTTAACTGGTCAACGAATGCGATCGCCGCGGACCTTATCTCGTCGATCTTGTATTCGGTCGACGGGCTCGTATCGAGCAGCAGGATCACCGTAAACGGCTTTTCGGACGTTCCGAAGTAGGCTATCTCCTGTTCCTTTCCATCCTCGAATATCTTGAAATCGTCCTGATCCAAATTTGGAACGTAGAGTCCGTTTCGGTCAAAGACCGAGACAGGGATCGTCACAAGCGTGGT
>JAJNPX010000085.1 GCA_021155145.1 Acidisarcina sp.
CGACGCCGCCCGATCGGAGCATCGGCCTGATATTCGAGAGCAAAATGAACGTCGAGTGTATATCGGAGCGTTCGAGCAGGCTCGATATCATCTCGTCCGCTTCCGGGCGCTTCGCCCTGAGAAGGGCACTGATCGCCTGTACCTTTTTGGTGATCGTATCCTGGGAAAAGAACGGATCGATCGCGAGATATGGCTTCTCATAACTGTACTGAGGCAGAAAGAGCGGGCTCTTTTTCGTCCGTACAACGATCGTGACCGAGGGCTCTTCCAGATGGAACAGGGAGTGGATATACTGCCTGCCGGCGAGGATAGGCTGTACATCGCCAACCTTGAGAAGCTCGCACAGCTTAAGGCTCATTCGGCCGAACTGCATACTCGCGTTCACCGGATCTTCGAGCTCAAATTCGTACCAGCTATGGATGCTCGACCCGGCCAGCACCTGAAATGCCCCGCTGAAACCGTGCTGATGTGTCGCCGTCGTGCTCGTGAACCAAAAATATACGTCGATGTGGAATCGGCCTGAAGAATAAAGCGTGATCGGCGGTTCGCCAAAACTCGCCGTCGGGTCCTGCTGCTGCGGAAGTTCGTGTTGCTCCAATGCCCACGCGATGACCTCCCACGGAGATACCTTCGATGGTAGATCATGTTCGATAAGCCTGGCTTTTGCTATGTCCTGCAACCGTGCTTCGTCATAGTCGGAGCCGCGCCAATCTACCTCGATCTCATCGCCCAGAGTTTTGAAAAGTTCCATCATCGGATCTGCCCGTCGCAAAAGCTCAGCTTATCTTGTCATAATCCTGCTTTTCGAGACCGCTTTATTCTGCTATATTTTCGTCTAACTCTTCCGTTAATTCCAACAAACTAAGGTGAAAACTTAATGAGCACAACCGCAAACGCAGGTAGTTCCGCACCCCAGGGCAGTTTCTTTGGTCATCCGAAGGGACTTTCGACGCTGTTCTTCACGGAAATGTGGGAACGTTTCTCGTTCTATGGGCTAAGGCCGTTGTTAGTTCTCTTCATGGCTGCGGCTGTGCTGCAAGACGGCTGGGGATGGGACCGGGGCGAGGCTTCGGCGATCGTAGGCATCTACGCGGCCTTCGTCTACCTAGCTTCGCTGCCCGGCGGTTGGATCGCTGATAAATGGCTTGGCCTTCGCAAGGCCGTTCTCTACGGCGGTTCTCTCATTTCGCTCGGTCACCTTACGATCGGTGTGTCCTCGTTTACCCACAACAAGCTCCCGTTCTTTCTGGGACTCATCTTCATCGTGTTGGGGACCGGACTCTTGAAGCCGAATATTTCGGCGATGGTTGGCGATCTTTACCCCGAGGGCGGTGCGCGAAAGGATGCCGGATTCTCCATCTTTTACATGGGGATCAATTTGGGAGCATTCATCGGGCAATTGATAACCGGATTTCTCGGAGAAAAGATCGGATGGCACTGGGGGTTTACCGCAGCGGGCGTGGCCATGATCCTGGGTTTGGTCCAATTCTGGATCCAGTCATCAAAGACGTTAGGTGACATCGGATCTGAACCGACCCGTCACCCGGACCCGACGATCCAGGCGAAACAGGAAAGCCAGGTCAAGATATTCACTGGCATCGGCATCGCGATTCTTGCCATTGTCATCGTGCTGGTCGCGACCGGTGTGATCGTCATCAATGCAGAGATCGTGGGAACCTATCTGGCCTATGTACTAGTAAGCATAGGCTTCCTTTACTTTGCTTATCTCTTCATCTTCGGGGGCCTTGAGGGCGACGAGAAAAAGCGGATCCTCGTGATCGCTGTTCTCTTCGTATTCGCGGCTATTTTCTGGTCTGCATTTGAACAAACTCCGACAGCCCTTAATCTGTTCGCGGCCGATTTCACCGACCGGCACATCGGCGGGTGGGAAATGCCCGCAACATGGTTTCAATCGGTGAACTCGGCTTTTATCATCTTGCTCGCGCCTGTGATCGCCGCGTTGTGGACATTCCTGGGTAATAGAAATGTCAACCTATCGAGCCCGGTCAAGTTTGCTATCGGGCTCGGCCTTACGACCATCGCCTTCGTCGTAATGCTCTTCGCATCGTATATCGTAGTTGGTGGCGACGGCGTGCGGGTTTCGCCGTTTTGGCTTATCGGATTCTATTTCTTTCTTACGCTCGGCGAATTATTCGTCAGCCCCGTCGGGCTCTCTTCGATGACGACATTGTCACCTAGGCGATATGTCGGCCAGATGATGGGAATCTGGTTCCTGGCCTCGTCGGTAGGAAACCTGATCGGCGGGTTGGTGGGCGGAGAGGTCGACCCGGAAAATCTAAGCGCTATGCCGCGGCTCTTTACCACAACGACGCTGTTTCTCGGCGGTGCCGCGTTAATCCTGATCTTGCTTTCGATCCCGATCGCTCGAATGATGCGTAAACAGGAAGCTAAAGAAATTATCGACCCGATCGAAGAGGTCTAGGCCGATCGGATGAACTTGCTGAGGCTGGGCTTAGTCCCGGTCTCTTTGTTTGTATGCTTGCGCGGCCTCGGCTGCGCCGGCGTGCATTATCTCGGGCTTGTGGTATTTCCAGTGTTTTTCAAACTCATCCTCCGAAAGCTCGGGCATCTCGGCCCGTGTTTTTTCTTTAAGATATTGCTCTGCCCACTCGCGCATTTCCGGAATATTGTTCAACGCTGTGCGGGCCCCGTGCATCAAATTATCTCGTTCCATTGATATCGTCTCCGTATGGTAGATTAAACGAGAGTGATTTGAAGGGGCAAACATCGAACGTTATTCCCCAAACCGCGT
>JAJNPX010000091.1 GCA_021155145.1 Acidisarcina sp.
AATTTCGGAGGCTCCCCGAAGGCAATGCCCTCAGGTAGGGGACAGCAGGACGACTAAGCGGGCTTTGCCTTTGTCCTTATTAAATTGCGCCTTTAGGTCCTGCATATTCGAGGAAAACTCGTTTCCCCCGCTAAATTGGTAAACGGCCAAGGCCGCGAACCCGAGCAGCACCGCCGCCACAACTCCGATCTTTATGTAAAAGCGTTTCATACTAATCACCTAACAACAGTTCGACCCCGAGCTTTTCGGTGGGCATTGGACCGAGCCATATGAACAGAAAACGCAGCAATCGCCAGGAAGCGGCCTGAGGAGGTCCGAGCAGTTCGTGCATTCGTAAAAAAAGACACACGCGTTCGTCGGCATTTGCTCGCTCCTCACGAATCCGCATTTCGGGCAAGTTATGGTAGCGGTTAAGCCGACAGGCGGAGCTATCGGGACCGATTTCCCGTTTATCGGCAATTCCATGTTTTCATTTCGTTCGAACGTACCGTAGCCTTCCGGGTAAACCGGACGACCGTTCACCATTACAAGGCTGTGATCCTTCGTAAGCAGAAGGGAACTGTCCAGATCGATAATCGATGACTTTCGCAGCAAGGTGTACAGCAGCAATGCCTTCTCCGCTTCGTTCCCGGTGTTAAAGTAGATCACTTCGTCGGGCATCGCGACGCGGTCGCGTCTTCCAAATATTGAAGCAGTGCTTTCGACCTTCCGAACGATCGACAACGCATCGTCCACCGTCGCGAGCTTTTCAGCGAGTTGAGCACTATTGGGGTCGCGCAGCGCGGCGCGAACGTAGATTTCCGGGTTGCGAACGCGCAAACTTCTGAACGCGTAAAGTGCATACTCGAAGATCGAACCCGGATATTCGCGAGCCAATTGGTGGATCGCGGACTGGTAACTCTCCGCGGAATCGTGGTCTAAGGGATCTGGGACAGCGTGCGACGGCTCGATGTATCGAATCTGTTCCGGGTCGGGGTGCTTAAGGGGACTAGAGATAAACTCGCCGATTCGGCGGTATATGTCTTTAACCTGATGGTGCGGTATCTGCGAAGTGCGCGATATGCAATGGCACATCCCAACCGACGGACTATAGAAGAAGGTCGTCTCCGGACCGGAAGCAACTACCCGAACAAAATCTGATAATTCCGACCGGTTGTTGATCCTTGTGGTGCTGAACCATTTTGTATTGTTCAGTAGATGCCCGTCCTCCACGTCGAGGTAAACGAACACATGCGCTCGATTCCCGGTAATAACCACCTGGTCCAAGGGAAAGCGGCCCCAAACGACCAGCGCCGCGGCCCAGAGCGCTGCGAGCCCCCAACATTTCCCGGAAGCCTTACCTTCTTCGTTAGTCGAGGCGAACGCGTTCATCACCTCTAAAGTTTCGTTCTTGAGCCTCGGGAAAAGGCCACGACCGTAAAAGGGCTCATTCACGATCTGGCCGAATTGCGATTCCGGATTCTCGATATGCAGTTGTCGGAGGGTTGTGTCGTATTCGGCCCGAATGTTGCGAACGAACTCCACGCCGAACCTTTGTTCCTCTTCTTTGAAGGAGATCAGCCCCCACGGATCGCCGCCAGGTTGATCGGACAAGTTCGTGAAAGTGTATCGATGGAAAAATCGTTGGATCTGATTCAATCGGTTGCGGGGACTGTACAGGACACATTGCTCGTTTACGGCGCGTTTCTCATTCCGCCAATCCCATAGCGCCGGGGACATCAGATTCGCAAGGAGAAAAGCTGGCACCAACTTCTGCGGGTTAGCGTCCAGTTCCAGAACGGTAAGGCTCACCGCATGCGATAGTCTCTCATGCAGACTATCGGAATCAGTTTCTTGTTTGTGCTCCAAAGCGGTCATCACTTCTGACATACATCGGCGCAACGCCCTGCCTCGATCGAATTCCAAATCGCGACGACCACCAGGCCGGCGAGGCCCGGATAAAGGATCTTGACATTCATACCGGAGTTGAGCGAATAAAGCACCGCTAGTACCGAAAGCACGCCGAGGATCAACGGAAGAATCTTTCGATGGCCCCGGTACGCGACGACCGCGCCGATCAAAGCGACAACCACGAAGACCTGCATCGCATAAAGAACGTAACTCTCGTAAGGTGCGAGAAAACTCAGCCCCAGGATCGACCCCGCGAGGCTGAGGAACGGAAAACAACAAGGCACCGCCGCGCCCGCCACGAGAGCTCCGATCGATCCAACCTTATCAAGAATGTTTGTTGCCATATCCTTAAGTCCCGTGCGCTATCTCTATCGCGACCGGGCATGAAACCGACTCCGGGTGCCGCCGCAACTCGGCTTCGCATTCGTCGAGGTAATGCTTGAGTTTTCGGCGGAACGTTTGCATCGCTTTCAACCTCGCGTCCAGGTCCGCCAGCTTCGCGTCCAGCAGGTCGTGAACGTGTCTGCAATCGCTCGTCCCATCGGCCGAAAGAAGCGTCGAGATCTCCTCCAGAGTGAAGCCGAGATCCTGTGCCTGCTTGATGAAGAGGATGCGTTCGATGGCTTCCGCGCCGAACAGTCGATAGCCGCCCGCGGTCCGCGGCGCATCCGGGATCAGCTTACGACGTTCATAATACCGGACCGTGTCGATACTGACTTTGCAGCGATCGGCAATTTCACCGATGCGGAAGGAACCTTGCATCAGGCGACATTGTACACCCTTGAGTTAGGTCAAGAGTCAAGCGGACCTGAGACGAGCGCGCTAACCGATGAAGATCAGCAAAACCCCGCACGGGTCCCAAACGTGAAAGATCTTCGTATCGCCACCGACCAGCTCGATCACCTTATCGTATCTGGCGTGGCCGAATGCGCCCGTGTCGATGACCTCTTTCGCATGTGCGTGCCATACCTCGATGTCATCGACATCGAACTTCATCATGAAATTCTCCGCCCAGTCCTTTTTGTAGTAGTTCTGCAGTCGGAAGATAGCGTCTCCGAGTCTGCAATCCATCGTCCCGCCCCAGCCCTCCGTCAATTCGAAACCGAGACCCCGATAAAAGCGCTGCGAAACCTCGAAATCCTCGGACGGGACGTACGTGACTAGCTCCTTTATGGTCAACGACATTAGATTCCTCCCTCGATCGCGTGGCCCTGAATAATAACGCCGGCCTGCGGCGTGCGCCAGTACGCGGCGAATTTCCGTAGATCTTGCGACATGGATTTGTCGTTCGCGAGCATTTTCATCGTCGCATCGAACACCGCCGCCGCGTCCCCGTCTCCGGCTGGGCGATGCTGTAGAGCATCCATTTGCCGTCGCGCCGTCCGTTCATCAACCCGGCGAGCTTCCGCCGCTCGCAAGAAACCCCCGTTGCAAGCAGGATCAAGCGGGGCCCTTCGAACCCGGCGCCTATTCTAAGTTCCCCCATTCAGCGTTATCGTGAAGAGCGTGCCTCGTGGTTGTAGGCTTTTTGCCGCGATCGTTCCGTCGTGGTGGGCGACAATCTTGTGCGCGATGGAGAGCCCGAGGCCGGAGCCTTTATCCTTCGTCGTAAAAAACGGGTCGAAGATGTGGTCGACAGCATCGTCCGCTATACCTGTGCCGGCGTCCTCGACCTCTATCGCTATTCCTGCCCCCGCGGACCGCGTCCGGAACGTCATCGTTCCGCCGTCGGGCATCGCCTCGATGGCGTTGATGCCGAGGTTCAAGAGGACCTGCACGATCTGCTCGGTGTCGAGTTGGACCGCGGGTAGATCGGAGGCCTCTTCGCGTTCTATTTTGACGCCGGCCGCGGCCGCTTGCTGATCGAGCAACTGGATAACGGAATCCACAAGGGCATTTACGTCGGTGAGCGTTTTTGAGAGTTTCGGCGGTCGAGCAAATTTGAGGAACTCGCTCACTAGCTTATCGATCCGCTCGACCTCGACCTTCGCGATACGCGCAAATTCACGTCGCGGGCTGTCCGCAGGGATTTCGTCCTCGAGAATCTCAACGGCGCCCTTGATCGCACCCAAGGGATTACGGACTTCGTGGACGACGCCGGAGGCGATCTCCGCAAGCGAGGAAAGTCTTTCCGCCTGTAAAAGCTGCCCGACGGTCTGCCGGAGATCGGCGTATGCGGTCTGAAGCTCTGTGTTTATCCGCTCGGCACGTTCGTGTTCTCGACGTTTCTGATCCCCCAGCCATCCCGTCACCGCCCCGATCACGAAGAACAATGCGATCTCCGCGTACTGATTCAGGGCGTATTCGTAGTTTTGGTGTTGCCAATGGAGGAGAATATGCGGCAGATACGAGACTGCGGCGAATGCGGCCGCACCGATCCCGCCACCGAGCCCGTACCAAAACGC
>JAJNPX010000134.1 GCA_021155145.1 Acidisarcina sp.
CCTTTCAGTGTCTCCTCGATCCTTCTCGGAAGGCTTTCGTTGACGAGCGCATCCACTTCATTCAGAAGATTGTCGCGTGAAACGAATATCTTCTTGAAGAACGGGAGATTCTCGTAATATTCGTGAACCTCCTTTTTTATCAGCCCTCCGATCTGGTTCCGCGTACGCTCGGCCGCGGCGATCTCGGTCAGGTGATGGGCGATCGGCGATATCTGCTCGTTCGCCTTCTCCTTTAGAAGTGCCACCGCGTCGGTCGTGAACATCGCGCCCAGCGGAGTGTCGGTATTCGCGAGGTCGTCGATCCTGCGGCCGACAAAATCATGGATCGTCTTTTCGAGTTCGCTCGACTCGAGCGCGGTCTTTATCCTCTCAGCGAGAAACGAGACGAGGTTCATCAAAGTGTCGTCGTCGATCACGGAGGTAAGCCGGCGGGAGAGCACTTCGTCAACCCGCCGCGTGACAAATCCGCTGATCGCCGCGCGGGTCTCGCCGCTCGTGAGTATGCGGTCGATATGCTCGGCAACCGTGAACTGCAGCGACGTAATGGCGTCAAGCACAGGGCCGCGAAGGTTCGCCGGCAGAGCCTCGATGAGCGACGGATAGTCCTCCGAGAGGACGTCCTGCGTGTACGAGTCGATTACCCCGCGGATCTTGGTCCGCAGAAAATCTTTCCCCACAAGCTGCTCCATTATCGTCTCCTGAGACACAAGCTCTTCGCCGACGGCCTTTCCGATGGCGTTCGCGAGCCGGTCGCGGTGCCGAGGGATCATCCCCTGCGGGAACAGCGTGAGACCCAGGACCTTGAACGGCCGTCGCGGACGAAAGAGCATTCGTACGGCGAGCCACGCTCCCGCGTAGCCGTGGACGGTGGCGAAAGCGACGAGCAGCCCCATCTGAACCCAAATGTTCTTGAACAAAGGCGAAGCGGCGTTTGCGATGTCTGAGAAGATGTCCATTCAATGCAGGTATCTGGACTAAAAGCGGGCGAATAATGGATTCAAACCACGACGAACCATTTCATATTTAGATCCGAAAGGTCCGCATCGATCTACCCGAGATGCGTTCAAAGAGTGTCAAAAGATTTGAAAGCCCTTCGACCGTGAACAGAAATCGGCGAAATCTTTTAGCCAGTCGTGGCTGACGCTGTAGTTTTTCCACTGCTCGTCCTCATCCTTATAGATCGTGCCGTCGTCGGGCTGATCCGTGACCGAACCGTCCGCAAAGATGCGCTTATTTGGCGCCAGTTCTGGCAGGACCCTCTCGCGTATCATCTTGCCTATGAGATGAGCGTCGTCGATGTCGATCTTGACGCCCATTGCGTTATAGCCCATTTGGCGGACCTTGCCCTCGCTGAGGATGTCGAGACGCTTGATCACCTCGAGGACCGCTTTCCAATTCCATACGTTCGCGTTGAATTCGAAGTTCTCCGAACTCATGTCGTGCAATGTAAAGCTCATAGTTTGATTGTACGACAGGCTGCCCTCCTGTCAGTGTTCAAAAAATGCTAAACGTGCAGGCATCGAATAGTCAACGCTTGCCGCGATTGACTATAATCTTCCTTCCGGACCGATGAAGCACGAGATCCCATTTCGGATAAACGTGAGCCGCCCTCTGCCGGCCGTGGCGATGCGAGTTCAGCGAGGCAGGGGCGAACTGCTGGAACCGATAGAGGCGACGGCTTCGGCGATCTCTTTCGAATTTTCCATCACCGTCGATGTTGGCGATGCGGGCCTGAATTTTCTTGGGAAGTACGCCCAGGGGCCGAAGGGCCAGCGGTTCGTTTATGTAAATTCGGGGACTTACGCCGGGCAGATCGACACATGCTGGAGTCGGCGTGCAAAACTCTCGCTAATGTCGATCACGACGGAGCAGATCGAGGAAGTTCTCGAACGGCCCGGCAGTCGGATCGAAACGACGATGCCCGGTGTAGGCCGCGACGGTGGCCCGACCTGTGCGAGCGTGAAAGGGATTACCTGGAGAGTCGCGAAAGGATGATCGTGGATGTCTATCTCGAGAGGATCGGGCTGACGCGGGCCGGGCTTTCGGCCGATCTCGAAACGCTGAGGCGCCTGCAGTATCGGCACCTGTTGAGTGTTCCGTTCGAGAATCTTGATATTCATTGGAAAAGGCCTATCGTTCTGGATATCGAGAGATTCTTTGCCAAGATCGTCGGCGAACGGCGAGGCGGTTTTTGCTATGAACTCAACGGGCTCTTCAACGAAGTTCTCCGCTCGCTCGGATTTGCGACGCGCCTCATTTCAGCACGTGTATTCAATGGCAAGGAGCATGGTCCCGAATTCGATCACGCAGCGATCATAGTGACGATCGGGGATGAAGAGTACCTCGCGGACGTGGGCTTTGGGGATTTCACGGCTGAGCCCTTGCTATTGTCGCTCGATCTTGAGCAGGCAGATAAAACCGGCACATTCATCATCAGGCGATTCGAGGGTGAGTACATCGAGGTTGCAAAACGTGCCGGCGAAACGTGGAAGAGCGAGTATATTTTCAAGGACCTTCCGCATGAGCTGTCGGACTTTGCCCAGATGTGCGACTTTCAGCAGTATTCACCCGACTCGCACTTCACAAAAGGAAAGCTTTGCTCGATCATGACCGCGAACGGACGAAAGACACTGACGGATTCGAAGTTTATCTTAACCACCGACGGCGAAAAGGTTGAGGCCGATCTTGCGGACGAAGCTGAGTTCTATCGGCGGCTTAATGACGAGTTCGGGATAGAGCGGATACAATAGGATCAAATGGCCCGATCGATCTCATACGCCGATGCCGGCGTTTCAATAGACAACGCCAACCGAGCGGTCGCAAAGATACGCGAATACGCCCGGGCGACATTTAACGAACGCACGCTTACAGAAATAGGCAGCTTCGGCGGAATGTTTTCCGGCGCATTTCCGGATATGTCCGAGCCTATCCTGGTCGCATCGGCAGACGGCGTCGGGACAAAATTGAAGCTCGCCTTTGAGACCGGCATCCACAACACGGTCGGCGCTGACCTCGTTAATCACTGCGTCAACGACATTCTGGTGCAGGGGGCACGTCCTTTGTTCTTTCTCGATTATTTCGCCACCGGAAAACTTGAGCCGGACGTTACCGCTTCCGTCGTCGAAGGTATGGCACGAGCGTGCCGCGAGAATGGCTGCGTCCTGCTCGGAGGCGAGACGGCCGAGATGCCTGATTTTTATCCGCCGGGCGAATACGACCTTGCCGGTTTCATCGTCGGCGTCGTGGATAAACCAAAGGTCGTCGATGGTAAAAGCATCGTCCCCGGCGACGTCGTCCTCGGGATTCCCTCGACAGGACTGCAGACAAACGGCTACTCGCTTGCACGAAAACTCTTCTTTGAGGTCGGCGGCTACACACCCGATTCCTACATCGAAGAACTCGGCACCACCGTCGGCGAAGCCCTGCTCGCGACCCACTCCAGCTTTTTGCCTCAGATCGGCCCGTTGCTGGATGAAGTTTCGGGAGCGGACAAGAGTGTCCGCGTTCCGTTGATCAAAGCCCTCGTCCACATCACCGGCGGCGGCTTTCTCGAAAACATTCCCCGCATCCTGCCCGACGGCGTCTCGGTCGAGATCAACCGCGGCACTTGGCCCGAGCTCCCGATCTTCGGAATGATGCAGCGGCTCGGCAATGTGTCGGATCACGAGATGTTCCGGACCTTCAATATGGGAATCGGGATGGTTCTTATTTGCGCAAGGGACTCGATGGAGACTTTGATGGATCGAGTCAGCTGTTTTGAGATCGGGCAAGTGGCGCAGGGTTCAGGGGTTTCGATCGTCTAGATTGAATGGCTACGGGATGGTAAATGCAAATAGAAAGAAGTGGGTACTTCGGGTTGGGATGATCTCGGTCCTCATAATATTCACCGGGATCGTGCTAAGCGAATATCTGTGTCAGTATTGTCCTCAAGTACCTGACCCCGGCGAAGGCCGAACATACGTGAAAGGTTGCGATGGCCATCAGGTGTATCTGACCTTTGCGGAGTCGATTGCACCCACGATTGTTTCGATCGTCGGTGGCAATCGGGAACTCCAATTGGCCGTTGTCTCTCAAAATGAAATTGCTACTTGACCAGAATCTCGGCTCAATAATGATATCTGGCCTGAAGAAACTCAATTCGACCCTCGCTTATCGAGTAAGTGATCCTATGTTCCTGCGTCAGGCGTCGTGACCAAATACCGGCACCCTGATGCTTTAAGGGCTCCGGTTTGCCGATACCGGTAAATGGATCTCGCTCGACCGCTTCCATGATATCGAAGGCCTTTATCAGGACTCTTCGTTCGGTTTCGGCCCAATAGCGTAGATCGTCGCGAAATCGCGAAGAGATAACAATCTCCCAATGCCTATTTCGCCTTTCTTTTTTCAATGCCGAATTCCTTTCTGAGTTCGTCGATCGTAACCTTTTCGCCGCGTCCGGCTCTTACTTCTTTGACAGCCTCCATAAGTCTTGCGGCGTTCTTTGGAGAACTGAAAATGTGGGTGGTTTCCATCATGCTCGAAAGCTCGGCAGCGCTTACCATTGCGACCGGTTCTCTGCCCCGTCGTTTGATCACCACTACCTCTAGATCGTCTGTGACTTGATCCATCAAAGATGCTAGGTTATTTCTTGCT
>JAJNPX010000108.1 GCA_021155145.1 Acidisarcina sp.
GACGGTGCTGACCTTCAAGATCTCCAATAAGGATGCCGGGTCGACGTCAGCGGCTTACGCGACCTATATCGCGGGGCACGATTTTTACGCTGAGAACATCACGTTCGAGAATTCGTTCGGCAAAGGATCGCAGGCGGTCGCGGTGCTGGTCGAGGCGGATCGCGCGGTGTTCAACAAATGCCGCTTTCTCGGCTGGCAGGATACGCTGTACGCAAAGAACGGGCGGCAGTATTACCGCGATTCGTACATCGAGGGCCACGTCGATTATATTTTCGGCCAGGCCGCGGCTGTATTTGAGAATTGCAGAATTCACAGCAAGGCCGACGGTTACATCACCGCTCCGATGCGGTTTGCGGAGAACGAAAGAAGCGGCTTCATCTTTCTCAATTCCACACTAACGAGCGAGAACACTGAGAAGGGCGTTTACCTCGGAAGGCCATGGCGGGATTACGGGCGGACGGTCTTTATCAACACAAAGATGGATGCTCAGATCCGGCCAGAGGGGTGGCATCATTGGGTCCCGGAGCGAGAGAAGACGGCGTACTTTGCCGAGTACGGTTCGACGGGCAAAGGAGCGAACTCAGAGGCTCGCGTCGGATGGGCAAAGAAGCTGGGCGATGCCGATGTGAAGCAATTCTCGGTGGAGTATTTTCTCGGCGGACGCGACGGCTGGGACCCGCAAAACGCTAGCGATGCATGGCTCGAAAAGACGCCGCCGGATTGGAAGCTGGTGACTTGGGCCGATGTCTTCAAACAGACCCCGGAGTGGTATCAGACGGACGAGGCCGCTCGGATCGGCGATCAGGTTGTCTTGTATCAACGTGCTAACGGCGGTTGGGAAAAGAACGTAGATATGGCGTTGATGCTCACGCAGAGTGAGAGGCAGAAGCTGATCGATACGCGTGCTGATATTTCGGAGACGACGATCGATAATCGCACGACGTATCCGCAGGTGGCGTATCTCGCCAGGCTGATCACGGCGAGCCTGAAAAAAACGTCGCCGCCGAACAACTTTCCAAAGTACAAGGAAGCGTTTGTTAGCGGGCTCGACTATCTGCTCGCGTCGCAGTACGACAACGGAGGTTTCCCGCAATTCTATCCGCTAAAGAAGGGCTACTATTCGCACATCACGTTCAACGACGACGCGACCATCGGTGTGCTACGGGTGCTCCGGGATATCGCGACAAAAAAGGACGATTTCCTGTTTGTCGATGAAGGGCGACGCCTCAAGGCCGAGAAAGCGGTGGAGCGTGCGATCCCCATGATCCTGAAAACGCAGGTCGAGGTGAAAGGGAAAAAGACCGTGTGGGCGGCACAGTATGATGAGATCACATTGAAGCCGGCCGCCGCAAGGAAGTTCGAACCGGTTTCGCTGACCGCCGGTGAAAGTGTCGGCATCGTGAGGTTCTTGATGCTCGATCCGGCGCCGTCGCGGGAAGTTGTCGAGGCGGTCGATGCCGCGGTGGAGTGGTTCGAGGCGAACCAAATTAAGGGTATCCGCTGGGAGCGGAAGAACGGAGAAAGCCGCGTGATCGCGGACAGATCGGCTCCACCGATCTGGGCCCGCTTTTACCAGATCGAAACGATGAGGCCGATCTTCATCGGACGCGACGCGGTCATCAAGTACGACGTAATGCAGATCGAGGCTGAGCGGCGGAATGGCTATGCCTGGTATGTCGATTCGCCCGCTGATCTTTTGGCGGATCATGCGAAGTGGAAGGCTAGGGTGAGCCAGAAATAGATCGAGGAAGGCTGAAAAGTCGAAATCAGAAGAATCGTAACCGCGAAAAAACACGAAAAGGCACTAAATCCACCAGCTGAAGCTAGCGGCAATTTAGTAAAGCTAGTGGCAATTAAGTCAACAAATGAAAAGACGTGATTTTATATTCAACCTGAGCCTTGGAACCGCGGGATTCGCGATCGCTCCGAGGCTTGCTTTTGCTCAGGGAGCGGATGCGTGGGCGACGGAGTATCCGAAGATCCTTGCGCGTATCAAGCCGCCGGTGTTCAGGAAGAAGGACTTCAGCATCCTGAAGTATGGCGCGAAAGCGGGCGGCGAGTTCGATAATCGTGAAGCGATCAACAAGGCGATCGACTCAGCGAGCAAGGCCGGCGGCGGCAGGGTCGTGGTTCCCGCCGGCGTGTTTCTGACGGGAGCGGTCCGGCTCAGGTCGAACGTAAACCTGCACGTCTCAAAAGGCGCAACGCTTAAATTCTCGATGGATCCAAAGGCATACCTCCCGCTTGTTCATACACGCTGGGAGGGAATGGAGCTAATGCACCTCTCGCCTCTGATATATGCCTATGAGGAGACGAACGTGGCCATCTCCGGCGACGGGACTCTCGACGGCCAAGGGAAGGCCTTCTTTTGGAAATGGCACGGCAATCCGCGGTACGGGGGCGATCCCGACAAATTGAGCCAGCGGCCCGCCCGAGCACGGCTCTACGAAATGATGGACAAGAACGTGCCGGTTGCAGAGCGGATCTTTGGCGAAGGGCACTACCTGCGGCCGCAATTCATTCAGCCGTACAAATGTAAGAACGTATTGATAGAAGGTGTGAGGATCGTCGATTCTCCGATGTGGGAAGTTCATCCGGTGCTTTGCGAGAACGTGACCGTTCGCAATTTGCACATCTCGTCTCACGGGCCGAACAACGACGGATGCGATCCGGAATCCTGCAAAGACGTGCTGATCGACAACTGCTTTTTCGATACCGGTGACGATTGCATCGCCATAAAATCAGGCCGCAACAACGACGGACGCCGCCTCGCGACCCCGACGGAAAACATCATCGTCCGCAATTGCACGATGCGGGACGGCCACGGCGGGATCACGGTCGGCAGCGAGATCTCGGGCGGCGTGAGGAACCTATTTGCACACGACAACAAGCTCGATAGCCCTGACCTTTGGACCGCGATCCGCGTTAAGAACAATGCCTCACGCGGCGGTGTGCTCGAGAACTTCTATTATCGAAATAATTCGGTCGGCCAGGTTTCGCGCGCGGTAATCGAGATCGATTTCAATTACGAGGAAGGCGCGAAAGGACAATTTACACCCGTTATGCGCAATCTGCAGGTCGACGGGCTGACCTGCCTTTCGGGAAATCGCGCGTTGGATCTGCAGGGCTTTGAGAACGCGCCGATCTATGACGTATCGCTTAAGAACTGCACTTTTGGCGAGATAAAGAACGCAAGCGTGATCAAAAATGTTCGCGGCCTTAAACTCTCGAACGTGACGATCGGCGGAAAAAAGGTCGAGTCTTTATGAGGTTACTTATTGGCCCGATCTTAGGACTAATTGTGTGCGGTGCCGCACTCGGGCAAAAGCCGCCCGTAACTCTGTTTCTCGCTGGGGATTCGACGATGGCCGAGAAGGTGCCCGAGAAGCGCCCCGAGACGGGCTGGGGCGAAATGCTGGGTGCACATTTCAAAGACGGCCGGGTAAAGATCGAGAACCGCGCGATGAACGGCCGCAGCACGAAGACATTTATCTCCGAAGGCCGCTGGCAAAAGATAGTCGACGATCTGGTGAAGGGTGACTTTGTGTTCATTCAGTTTGGCCACAATGATTCGTCCAAAGACAAAGGCGAGCGATATACGCCGCCGGAAGATTACAAAAGGAATCTGATCCGTTTTGTCGTTGAGGTGCGGGCAAAGGGCGGAAATCCCGTGTTACTTACGCCGGTCATGCGTCGGCGATTCGATAAGGACGGTGTGTTTTTCGATACGCACGGCGAATATCCTGGAATCGTGCGTTCGGTGGCCGACGATCATAAGGTTCCGCTGATCGATATGCACAAGCTGAGCGAGGCCTTGATCGTTAGGTACGGCGTCGAAGGATCAAAACAATTGTTCCTGCAACTGCGGCCGGGCGAGAACGCGAACTATCCGAAAGGCATCGGCGACAATACGCATTTCTCGCCGCTCGGCGCCGAAGAGATGGCAAAGCTTGCGGTCGAAGGGATAAAGACAAACAAACTAAAGCTCGCGAAATA
>JAJNPX010000113.1 GCA_021155145.1 Acidisarcina sp.
CTGCATGCTCTGTTACGGCGCGGCTGTCGCGTGCGGGGGAGCATTTTCGGTTCGGGCGGTGCCGATCATGGGCTGGTGTTTTATCGCGCTCGGCGCCATCGCTTTTATGCTGCCGACCAATTACGGCAACCTCATGATGGGTGCAAGCTTTGGCCTGCTGCACATTATTTTCGGGGCGATCATCGCTCGACGCTACGGCGGATGACCGGATCTCCCTGCGACGCAGCCGACGGGGAACATGGGGACGAGACAATCAACAGTGTAGATGGTATGAGACCAGAAAATATCAGACTTATAGGCATCGTGACGACCGCAGGAGTTCTGCTCCTAATTCCGTTTATCGCGATGCGATTTACCGGCGAAGTGAACTGGAATTGGTTCGACTTTCTTGTCGCAGGAGCTCTGCTGCTCGGCACCGGTCTGGCGATCGAGTTCGTATTGCGAAAGGCGAAGAGTTTCCAATATCGGCTAGCGATCTGCGCGGCTATTCTGCTCGCGCTCTTCATCATCTGGGCCGAGCTTGCTGTCGGCCTGATCGGAACACCGCTCGCCGGAAGCTAGACGATCTCAGTGGCACGTTGCGACCGTGCGGGCTACTGAGCACATTGAAGACATGAGTAAGAATGGCTAGGTCCCTAGCAATAAAGAAGGACGGGAGATCTCCGGAGCCTCTAAAGGTGGCGTCTGCCGCCGGTAAAGTCTTCGGCGAACTCGACAGGGTCATACACGAGAGAATGCGGCTCGGAATTATCAGCGCTCTTGCTGCGAACGAAAAGCTAAGCTTTTCTGACCTGAAGAATCTCCTGAACACGACGGACGGCAACGTCAGCGTCCACGCACGTAAGCTCGAAGACGCCGGCTACATCTCGATGAAGAAGTCGTTTGCCGGACGCACGCCTTTGACCGAGTACAAGATCACTGCCGCCGGCCGCAGGGCCCTGGAACAATATCTGGATCACATGGAGGCGCTGATCAAGGCGATGAAGTCCGGAAAATGAGAGTAGTAAAACCATACGGGTTGGATCACGTAAGGAGCCTCGATGAATGCAGACGTTAGAGCTTAATACTGAAAACGCCTCCGGTTCGCCCAAAAGGAAGTTTTGGGCTCGCCAATTTCAGGAAATACCCACTGGAAGCCAAAAGAGGTTTGATTGGGCATTCGGCGTGGTGCTTCCAGTTATTTGTTTCTATTTTGATCCACTCATATTTAAAGGTCAGTTATGGGGCCTGGCGATGTTTGCAAGTTTTAAACCATTTGCATATCTGCTTTTCTTCGCTTCGATCATTTCGATGACCATATGGTTGCTTTGGCGAGAAAGGCTTGGTCGGTGGGCGGCGCCATTAGCGGGAGTTTTTGTTGTTGGCGGTTTTGTCAGTATTTGTGTCGGCATAATGATTTTCCCGCTTAGTCTTGTGGGTCTCATGTTGCTCATTGGAGCGCTGGGCTTCACACCCTTGATTACCGGTGTAATCTATCTACGCAATGCGTCGAGAGCACTTAATGCGGCCCGTTCTCTCGATCAGAATACAATCATCGTTCCATCACTTTTAATTTCGACGGCATTAGCTGCGTTTGTGCCTCTTGCGGTTAACGCCGAAATTGCGAAATCGCTTGAACGGATCAAATCGGTCGATCAAGCTACCTTTCACAAAGAAGCCGCCAAATTACGTCTTGCCGGACCGCTTGTGAATTTCGACCAACTTGCCCTTCACTATCACCGCTCTGATAAGGCGGAGCGTGAGTCTGAAGGCATGCGGCGAATTGCTGAATTTTATGCGGAAATGACCGGCGGAGACATAGAAAAGACGGTCGCTATTATGATGGACTAAGATGAACATTTTCGACGTAACTATAATCGGTGCCGGCCTTGCAGGACTTCAGTGTGCGCGGCTGCTCGGAGCCAAGGGCATAAGCGTCCTGCTTGTCGATCGACGTTCCGACCTCACAAAAGGCGTGCATACGACAGGCATCTTCGTACGAAAGACCTTTGAAGATTTCGAGTTTCCCGCGGGGACGCTCGGCCGCCCGATCCGCAGAGTCGAGTTGTATTCGCCGAGGCTTCGTTCGATACGGCTTGAAAGCAACAGGGACGAGTTTCGGATCGGCCGTATGGGGCCGCTCTACGAAAGCCTTCTCAAAGAGTGCATCGCTTCTGGTGTTGAATTCTCACCCGAAACCCGCTTTGTCTCGGTCGAAAAAGATGTCGGTAGCCCGCACGTAAGTAAGGGCTCAACATGTGCTGGCGAGAACTCAACAGTACTCCTCGAACGAAATAATACTCGGTTCAATATCAATACAAAGGTCATTGTCGGCGCCGACGGAGCCAACTCCGCCGTTGCACGGTCGCTCGGGCTCGATCAAAACCGCGAGATGATCGTCGGGTTTGAGGAGGTCTATCACCGGACGGAAACCCATTCCGATCCTATCCTGTATTGCTTTCTCGACGCCGACCTTGCGCCCGGTTATCTTGCGTGGATAGCGGATGACGGTGCCGAGGTCCACGTAGGGGTGGGCGGGTATTCGTCCGCATTCAAACCGCGCGAGGCGTTG
>JAJNPX010000133.1 GCA_021155145.1 Acidisarcina sp.
AGTTTACGGGAAGGCCCTGGTTTTGCCGCCTCCTTCGTTTGGTCCGGTTGCCAGGGCCAACAGAATTCCTGGCACTGCCTGGTTCCATGTCAAGCTAAGTACCGAGGGGCGAGTCACGAGCGCAACGGCGTTGTGTAGCAATATGATCTACGGTCCGCGGGCCGTTTCCGCCGCAAGAGGCGCCATTTTTTCACCCACTCTCGTCGGCGGAAAGCCGATTCCAACATGGGCGATCATTAGGTACGATTTTAAGTTCTGAACAGCGATGACGAATAACGGCACAATTTTATCGGTCAGAGGCCTCAAGACCTATTTCCATACCGAGGACGGCGTGGTCAAGGCGGTCGACGGCATTTCGTTCGAGCTGAAGAAGGGCGAAACGCTAGGCATCGTCGGCGAATCGGGTTCGGGCAAGTCCGTGACGAATCTTTCGGTGATGCGGCTCATTCCTGAGCCTCCCGGAAAGATCGTCGGCGGCGAGGTGGATTTTGACGGCATCGACGTCCTGTCTCTTCCGATCGACGACGTCCGAAAGATCCGCGGCAAGCGCATCGCGATGATCTTTCAGGACCCGATGACGTCGCTCAATCCGTTCCTCAAGATCTCGACGCAGCTGATGGAGGTCACGCAGCTTCACCTGGGCCATACGCGGCAGCAGGCATACGACCACGGCTTGAAGATGCTCGAAACGGTCGGCATACCGGACGCACGTTCGCGTATGGAGGGCTACCCGCACGAACTTTCCGGCGGAATGCGCCAGCGCGTTATGATCGCGATCGCCCTTTCGTGCGACCCCGAGCTGCTCATAGCCGATGAGCCGACGACCGCTCTCGACGTGACCATCCAGGCACAGATCCTCGAACTGATCAAGGACCTGAGATCGCGAATGGGAACCAGCGTGATCCTTATTACGCACGACCTTGGCGTCGTTGCCGGAATGACGGACAAGATCATCGTGATGTACGCGGGAAAGGTTTTCGAACAGGCGCCGACGCGCGAATTGTTTTCAACCCCGGCGAATCCATACACCAAAGGCCTTTTGAAGAGCGTGCCCGATCCCGCTCACGAGCAGGGAAAGGAACTTTATCAGATACCGGGCCTTCCGCCGGACGTCGCGCACCTGCCGCCCGGCTGCCCGTTCGCCGAACGCTGCGACCGAGCCGAAGACATCTGCCGCAAAGACTTTCCGCCCTTTGTGCAGATAAACGAGGGCCATCATTCGCTCTGCCATTTTGCACAGGAAGTGTATGAAACATCCAAGCAGGAGCGGGCCGCCGCGGGCTCGGCAGCTTGATCTCCGAAAACTATGAAACGAGATATCGCACTTCCGCTGATGATCGTCGCCGCGTTTGCCCTGGGCTGTTCACAGCTGAGCGAACTCGGCTCTTCAAATTCCCCCTCTGCGCCAAATTCAAATGCGGCCTCGCCCGGCACCTCACCCTCTACAAATCCCGATCGGGCCGGGGCCATCTCGCCGAGCGGCGACCCCGCGGCGGACATAAACTCGATGGCGGACCGGTTCCTGGCCGAGAAGTCGTTCAGGGCAAAGATGACGGGCAAGGGCGACAAAGACTTTCGGACCGATCTGGAGTTCGTCGCTCCCGACAGGTTTCATATGAAGACGGGGCCGGGCCTCGAGACCGTGATCATCGGCAAGGACGTCTACCTCTCTATGGGAGATTCCTGGCAAAAGATGCCCGGCGGACTTGGAAGTTCCGTTCCGGATCTGCGGGCGGCTTTCGACAAGGAGGGCCGCAAGTGGTTCAGCGATGTGCGGTTCGCCGGCGAAGAGACGGTTGACGGCGTCCCGGCGCTCGTCTATCAATACAAGAACCGCGGTGCCGGCAACGCCGGGGAGAATGATTCAAAGATCTGGATCTCAAAAGCCGATGGCCTGCCCTTAAAGCTGGAGGCGACGTATAAGAGCGGCACGCTGCGGTCGATGCTGATCGAATATGAATACGACCCGAACATAAAGATCGAGGTGCCAAAAACAAAATGACAAACTCTTTGCGTACTTCGCGTCTTTGCGTGAAACTTCTTTGGTTAGTCCAGACCGAAAGAAGCTACACGCAAAGTCGCCAAGATCGCAAAGAGAGCTCTGGTCACTTTCCGGCATCTCACAAAGGACTCTTTGAAACTTCGCACATTTGCCCAGGGAAATTTCACGCAAAGGTGCGAAGAAGCAAAGTTAAGAACGAATAGATGGAAGACAACGACAAAACCCTTATCTCGGTCGAGGACCTCGAGGTCTATTACCCTATCGGCGGCGGGCTGTTCCGCGAAGCAAAGACCGTAAAGGCCGTCGACGGCGTGACGCTCGATATCCGAAAGGGCGAGACGCTCGGCCTCGTAGGCGAATCGGGCTGCGGCAAATCGACGCTCGGCAAGGCGATCCTTCGGCTCACCGAACCGACCGGCGGCAAGGTCATCTACAACGGCCAAGACCTCGCCCACCTGCCCAAGGCCGCGATGCGCGATCAGCGCAAGCACCTCCAGATGATCTTTCAGGATCCGTACGCATCCCTCAATCCGCGGATGACCGTCGGCCAGATCATCGGCGAGCCGATCAAAACGTTCGGACTCGGCAACGGCAGCATCGATGAAAAAGTACAGTCGCTAATGGAAACCGTCGGCCTCAGCCGCCGTTTCATCAAGCGCTACCCACACGAGTTCTCCGGCGGCCAACGCCAGCGTATCGGCATTGCCCGGGCACTCGCGGTGGACCCGGAATTCATCGTCGCCGACGAACCGATATCGGCCCTCGACGTCTCGATCCAGGCCCAGATAATGAACCTGCTCGAGAGCCTTCAGGCGAAAAAAGGGCTAACTTACCTTTTTATTTCGCACGATCTGCGTGCCGTCCGCCATCTCTCCGACCGCGTGGCGGTAATGTATCTCGGCAA
>JAJNPX010000142.1 GCA_021155145.1 Acidisarcina sp.
CCAGCTTTCCGTTCGTGTCCCAGATCTCATATTTCTTCGGGAATCGGAAAGACGGGAACAGATACGAGAATGGCCGCTGAATACGCGAGACGAGGATGTACTTCCCGTCAGGGGAAACTTTAATATCGTCGTAAATGGCAGGCGGACCGATCCCGCGGACCTTCCCGTTCACATCGATCAATGCGAACTCTGATGTCGCGTAATATTCGAACAGCTTTTCGTCGTTCGGCGACTTGAGCAGATCCTGAAAGGTAGCGATCTGCCCGCTCCTTCCCGACGTTTCCTGGATGTTCGGCTCCATCGGAACGACGTCCTGATAGGACGGTGCAGGACCGCGTTTCGACGATACGAGTGTTGCCGTTATCGTCGAGGAATCGGCCCAGTCAAAGCCACCGTACGCAGTGTTGATCATCACACCATTGATCTTTCTAGCTTTTCCCGTCGCAGTGTCGATCAGCCATAGCTCGATACCCGATGATGTTATATTGCCCACCGCAATATATCTCCCATCGGGCGACCATTGAGGCGAAGTGATCTTAGCTCCAACCGGCAGCGTGACCGGCGTCTCCTTTCCATCGGAAACATTCTTGAGCCTAACGCTGACAGCGTAAGGCGTGCGATGCTGGCTATTGGTCTTCGGGTTGATCCGATTCCCGGCAAGCCGCAGCATCGGCTCAGCCAATTCCGAGATCGGCGGATACCGGAGCGGCTCCAAGAGTGCGATCTTGTCGCGCGCCGGCGAGATCGACGTCGCGGGAATCGCTGGAGCATCGAGGATCTCCTGAATGTTTGCGGGAGGCTTTTTGTAGCTGCCTTGGGCGGCCGCGGCGATGCAGAGTGCGCCTACGGCTATAAAAATCGAGGTCAACCTTTTCATTTATTTGGACTCCTTCAATGACTTTAGAACTCTCGTCGCGACTCCGGCGATCGGTTTACGGTCATTCGCGTGATTTTCGGTGAATACGACTATTACGACCTTTTGGCCGTCCGGGGTTTCAATGTAAGCCGCGTCGTGCCGTGATTTGCTGGTCCACCCCGCTTTCGACCAGAGTTTCGTGCCTGTCATTTTACCGTCGATAAGCGCCTTGCCCGTGAACCCAACAGCCTGATCGTCTGGATCGGTCGACGGCTTTTCCCAATCGCGGGACATTAATGCCAGCATCGCGTTGCTGCGGGTTTCATTCACGAACCGGCGAGTCGCAATCTCGGCGAGAAGACGTGCGGTCGCGTTGGTCGTGAGCATATTGCGATTCTGGCCCTTGTAGGCCCGCGACTGCTGCTCGATGCCGTAAGCATCTTCGCAGAACGTCTTTTGATTCACATTGATGTTCTGATAGCCGAGCGACGAGTAGAATCGGTTCACGCGGTTTCGCTTGTACTGCCACTTCTCGAATTCTTTCAATGGCCGTTCGGCACCGCTCGAGGTGTCGGTCAGCACGTCAAGTATGTATTGGGTAGCCTCGTTTGACGAATCAACGATCATATCCCTCAGCCCGCGTTCCAATTCCTTCGTCGGGACGATCTTTCCGTCCTCAAGTTGGCGGTGGAGAGCCGCCATATAAAACATCTTCACGACGCTGGCCGGATAAAGGCGGGATTCGCCGTTGACATCGGCCATGGACCACAGATCGTGGTCGCGAAGATCGATGATAGTAGCAGCGATCTCTTCAGGTTTGAATCGGTACTCGGACGTTACATCCGCGACTGCCTTTTTGAGCAGCGACTCGAGTTCAGTCGACCGGCGTATGCCCGGGGAGACATAACCTTTCGGCTTAACGATCTCGATCTTATCGCGACCGATCTGCGCCGCCACCGTCGCCGAGAAAAAGACTGATAGTACAAGTACCAACAAGCTTAATGTTGCAATTCGCATGTTCAAAAGTTTGGCTGCTTCTTTACGGAATGTGGTTTTCAGAGTATAAACGAAATGCTCTCTCGGTAAAAAGCTTCGCTGAACCTTAAACCTGATCGAAAATGAACGAAGAAAAACTCGTCCGCGGTATCGGCCGCTGGGATTTCACCGCCATTGTCATCAACACTATCATCGGGGCCGGGATTTTCGGGCTCCCGGCGAAGGTATATGCACAGATCGGCGGTTATAGCCTGATCGCGTTCGTCGCGTGCGCATTTATAGTTGGCATCATAGTTTTATGCTATGCAGAGGTATCGAGCCGGTTTTCCGCGACCGGTGGGCCGTATCTTTATGCAAAAGAAGCTTTCGGATCGCTGGTCGGCTTTGAGGTCGGATGGCTATATTGGATCGTTCGGGTAACCACCTTTGCCGCAAACTGTAACCTCCTCGTCACGTATCTTGGATTTTTTATTCCCGGGGCAAACGAAGGCTGGTTTCGGATCCTCTTCATAGGCGTTGTGGTCCTTGCCATAACTGTCGTGAACCTGATCGGAGTACGCGAGTCGGCAATGGCCACAAATGTGTTTACGTTCGGCAAATTGCTTCCGCTACTCATCTTCGCAGGTGTCGGACTATTCTTTGTTCAAGGAGCGACTTTCGATTTCACAGCGGTTCCCGAATACTCATCGTTTTCCAGCGCTGTGTTGCTGTTGATCTATGCATTTGTTGGTTTCGAGGCCGCGGTGGTCCTGTCGGGTGAGACAAAAGACCCCGAACGAAACGTACCCTTCGGAACGATGATCGCGCTTGCCCTCGTAGCTGTGATCTACATTTTAGTGCAGATAGTCTGCATCGGCACCTTGCCCGATCTGGCAAATTCCGAACGCCCTTTGGCCGATTCGGCAACAGTGTTTCTCGGGGCTTCCGGAGCGGCATTTATCACGACCGGCGCCCTTGTCTCGATCCTCGGCAACCTTCAGGTCGGCGTCCTGAGTTCGAGCCGGATGCTCTTTGCAATGTCCGAGCAAGGCGAGATTCCGGCCGCGATCGGCAAGACCCACCAGCGATTCAAAACTCCGTATGTATCGATCCTGCTGACGGGAGTAGTCATCCTCGGTCTTACTATCGGCTCGACGTTTCTTACCGCCGTGGCTATCGCTACCATCACGCGACTTCTGGTCTACGCTACCACCTGCCTTGCTCTTCCTATCTTCCGCCGTCGTAGAGACATTCCGGATGCAAGATTTACGGCGCCGTTCGGCATCGCAGCATGTTTACTTTCCCTTGTTCTGATAGGTTGGCTTTTGACGCGTGTCGACTTTGCGAAAGAGGCTGTACCGATCCTGGTAGCCGCCTTGGCCGGTTTGGTCATATACGGCACATACCGGGCCCTTAGAACCAGAGAAGTTCCGCTAGACCCAAATGTGTCATAATGAGACCTCAACAGTCATCTAAAGGCGCCCTTCCCAAGAAAGTTTTCCTGCATGTATTTGATGGTGTCGTTTAGCGTCTCCTGGGGATCCCGCGGCAAAAAGCCTAACGACTCAATTGACTTTGACGAGTCGAAATACCAAAAATGCTCGGCCTGTTCAACTTCCTTTGAAGCCACAGGTGAGGTCTTGCCCCAATTCTTGAACACCGATTCGATCATTGAGGATCCCGCGACCGCGAGCATTTTTGGCACTTTTAGCATCGGCGCCGAAATACCTGATAGGCGTTCCAACCTTCCGAAGAACTGGGCGAAAGTCATGTTTGCCGCGCCGAGCAAGTACTTCTCTTGATGCCGGCCTTTCTCTACAGCATTGATAAACGCTGCTGCAGCGTCGCGAGTATCGACGATGCTCAAGCCACCGCCGGGTGTATACGGGATCTTGCGGGCGAGGAA
>JAJNPX010000162.1 GCA_021155145.1 Acidisarcina sp.
CGCTGGCGGCCGTAGTCGAGAAGCCAGTCGAATAGCTGCCCGCCGTAGCCTTTTGAGCGGTCGGATTCGGTCGCGACGAGGTCTTCGAGGTCCATCGACATCCCGCGGGCAAGCCATTCGGCGATACGGATCCCGGCCACGGCCTTGACATCGCCTTCGTCTGTTAGATAGATAAGCTCATAACCCGACTCCTCGATCTGCCGCTTCACCTGCGCCACAAATTCTCCACGCGACAGGTGCGGACGCAGCTCGAACATCACGTTGTAGCAGCTGTGGATGTCATCGTCAGTTTTGACGATCTGGATCTCGGTCATTTCGCAGCCATCCAGTTGTCACCGGCGCCGATTTCTGCGATCAGCGGGACATCGAGGGTCGCGGCCGATTCCATCTCACGTTTGATGATCTCTGATACAGCGGCGACCTCGTCGGCCGGAGCCTCGAAAAGCAGTTCGTCGTGAACCTGCATTATCATTTTTGTCTTCAGTCCTGCGGCTTTGACCGCGTCGGAAACCTTGATCATCGCGATCTTTACGATGTCCGAGGCCGTACCCTGGATCGGCATATTGATCGCCTCGCGTTCGGCTCGCGAACGGACGGCGAAATTGCGGTCACGAATGCCGGGGAAGTATCGACGCCTTCCGAATAGGGAAGTGACGTAGCCCTTTTCGCGGGCCTCTTCCGGTATCCGGTCCATATAGGCACGAATGCCCTTGTAGGTGGCGAAATAATCGTCGATCACTTTGCGTGCCTCTTGTTTGGTGATGCCGACCCGCTGCGACAGGCCAAAAGCCTCGACGGCATAAGCGATACCAAAATTGACTATTTTGGCTAACCTGCGTTTCTCTTTCAGGTCCTTCTCGTCAGTAGCTCCGAACACGAGCCTTGCCGTCTGTGCGTGGATGTCTTCATTGTTTTTGTAGGCCTCAAGCATCACCGGATCTTTTGTGATGTGAGCGAGGATGCGGAGCTCGAGCTGTGAATAGTCGGCCGAGATGAGTTTGTTGCCTTTCTCCGGGATGAACGCCGCACGGATCCGTTGGCCAAGCTCGGTACGGACGGGGATGTTCTGCAGATTGGGTTCGGTCGAACTCAAACGTCCCGTTGCGGCAACTGTCTGATTCAGCACGCCGTGAATACGCCCGTCCGTGTTGATCATTTTCGGCAGCGAATCGGCGTAGGTCGCCTTTAACTTATCCATTTCTCGGTAATCGATTATGAGCTGAGCTATTTCATGATCGACTGCGAGTTCTGCGAGGACATCCTTACTTGTCGAGATCTGGCCGGTCGCCGTTTTACGCCCGGTCGCGATATTGAGCTCGTCAAACACTTCGCCAACTTGTTTTGGCGACCCGATATTAAATTCGCGGCCCGCGATCTTGAATATCTTCTCGCTGACGATCGCCAACTCTTTCGCAATGAACCCGGAGAACTCACCAAGCTCTTTGTCATCGACCTTCATTCCGGCGTTCTCGATATCCGCAAGGATCGGCCCGATAGGGATCTCGATCTCAGAGTAAATTCTTTCCAGACCGTCCTTGATGATCTTGTGGGATAGTATCGGCGTAAGCTGGTACGCCCAATCGGCCCTGACCGCCACCTTCCAGCTGCTCTCAGAAAATCCTTCTTCCGGATCTGACGGGTAAACATTCAGATTGTGTTGGGCCAGGACCTCTAGCTCGTGATGCGGGCGACTTGTGTCGAGCAAGTATGAAGCGATCATCAGATCGTTTTTGAGCGAAACGATATTGATCCCGAGCTTCGAGAGCACTGCTAATTTGCATTTATAGTCGTGCGTGGACTTACTGATATATGGGTTCTCGAAAAGATCCTTCAGTACACGGATGGCCCAGGCGCGCCCATCGGCAAAGTTCTCAAGGTCGATGAACGAGGCCACTCCAGGTGTGTGCGAGATCGCGACCCCGAGTGGGGGCTGTTTGTCGAAGGCGCTGTGCCATTTTCCCTCGTTCGAATCGTCAAGCTCGAACGCGAACCATTCACGTTCCCAGACCTTTCGGATCAGTTTGTCGAGGTCGGTACGGTTGGTGACGATCGAATAGGTCTGCTCGACCTTAGCCGGTCTATCACCGTCATCCGCCTCTGGCAGCAGAGCGTCGAAAAGCGACGGAGCCGAATCGCCAAACTCCTTCGTCAGTGCCATGAACTCAAGTTCGCGGAAGAGTGCGTAGGCCTTGGAGCGGTCAGGCTCCTGCAGCTTGAGCTTGTCGAGTTCGAGTTCGACCGGTGCGTCGGTATGGATCGTGGCGAGCTCGAGCGATTGGCGAATGATGTCCTGATTGTTTTGCAGCGATTCGCGGTAGGTCTTGTGCGTGACCTTTTCGGCGTTCTCCATCGCGGCTTCGGTCGAGCCGAACTCAAGTACGAGTTTGAGAGCTCCTTTCTCGCCGATACCCGGTGCGCCCGGAATGTTATCGACCGAGTCGCCCATCAGGCCGAGCAGATCGACGATCTTATTTGGCGGTACGCCGAACTTTTTGACGACCCAAGCCTCGTCGCACCATTCGATCGGCGGAACGGGAACTTTCCGCTTCACGTTAGTCGAATTTTGCCGCATAGCGATGATGTGCGGGTCTTCGACAAGCTGGCACAGATCTTTATCATTCGAGACGATCACGGCCTGCATCCCTTTGTCCGCAACCTTTTTGGCCAGCGTGCCGATCACGTCGTCCGCCTCGTATTTGTCGGCCTGGAGGATCGGGATGTTGAACGCCTCGCACACCCGGACGATGTACGGGATCTGCGTAACAAGGTCGTCCGGCATCTCCAACCGGTTCGCCTTGTAGTCGGCGTAGTTGTCGTGCCGAAACGTGCCTGTTTCCGATTCGAACACGGCGGCGATGTAGTCGGGTTTCTCGTCTTTCAACAGCTTTCGCAGCATGTTGGTAAAGACGAAAACCGCTTGCGTTACCTGCCCCTTGCTGTTCCGCAGCGGATCTTGCCGCGCACCCATCGGGGCAAAGTAGGCGCGATAGATGTGCGACATCGAATCGATGAGAAAGACTCGTTTCATTGATTAGGTAAGTTTAGCGGAAAAAGCAGGAGGGCGCATCCGTAAGTAAGCCAGCAGGGTGAACCGCGTGAGACATCGTTGGGGCTAACGGCTAAATTGAATCTACTGCTCCAAGCATGGCTGCTTTCGAATCTCTTGCAAACCGCTTCTGAAGCGAACGAGTCAACGGATATCCGAGGCGTGCGAGAAAATGGTTGGGCGTTGAAAAAGCCAAGAGATCATACGATACGTCGCCGGTGATTGGATCCAATTCCACTGAGAATCGCTCCTCGCCCGATTCGCCGTGCTCAGTCAATGTGCCGTATGCGAAGCCGTATCGCTCAGGTTCGTCTATGGTGTAAACGATGCGGGCGGCGTTGAGCGAATAAAATCCGAAATGCAGGATCAGGACCGCAACGTTTTCGTCCTTCCGGATCGGGGTCTGAGGCCGGTAGACCTCAACCCAAGGCATATCGAACATCTTCCAGCTTTGGATCGACGTCCTTGCCCTTTCCCAATCTGTTTGGCCGCGGCCGATGACGATGCGATTGTGATCGATGTTGTAGCCGGCAAGTTCTGGATCTGAGAGTTGGGTGTTTTCTGTCACGCCTACAGTGGGGTACGAAAATTCGAGCCGTTTTGCTTCGGCGATGAAGTCGTCGATGTGAGACAGGGTCGGTTTGGTAAGACTAAACAATACGTTCAGGTCGAGGTGTGTTGAGATCAACCGCAGTATTTCTTCGTGATCTGCCGGAAATGATAGCCCATCGCCGCCAGCGTCAGGCCGTGTGCCAAGTCGCCCGAATGATGGCGCAGGAGCTGAAAGAAATAGTTCCAAAACTCACGACGCGAACGATCTTTCACCCCGAGAGTCATTACGATCTTCGAAAAAGCCTTCAGATCTTCAACGATCGACGAAGAACGCGGCTCTACCCGGTCTTTGTGAAATCGCGACAGACAATCCAAAGCCCTTCGGTAATACTCATTAGGGCTATAAATGGACCTCAAGATCTTCTTGTATCCCTCGATCAGACGGCCAGTTTCCATTCGCGGCACAAAGTTAACGGTGCAGTCGGTGTTATTGCCTGTGCTTGTATCAAGCAATCTTCCTTCTTTTTCCAGACGACGCCAAAGTTGCGTGTCCGGCAAGGCAGTGAGCAGTCCCACCATAGCCAACGGGATGCCGCTTTCACGAATGAAATCCATTTGAAGTTCAAAAATATCATCCGGATCGTTGTCAAACCCGACGATGAATCCAGCCATTACCTCCATGCCGTAGCTTTGGATCTTGTGAATGGATTCGAGCAGGTCTCGCCGGGTGTTTTGTGATTTCTGCGCTTCTTTCAAGCTCTCTTCCACCGGGGTTTCGATCCCGAGGAAGACCCTGCGAAAGCCGGCTTCTTCCATCTGCCCCAACAATTGATCGTCTTCAGCCAGGTTGACACTTGCCTCGGTCAGGTATGCAAACGGGTTTCCGTTTCCGCGCGACCATTCGATCAGATCGGGCATGAATCGGCGAACATTCTTCTTGTTCCCGATAAAATTATCGTCGACGATAAAGAGCATTCCGCGCCAACCCGTCTCCTTGAGGGCATCGAGCTCAGCGATCATCTGGGAATTGGACTTTGTTCGTGGTACGCGGCCGTAGATCTCGATGATGTCGCAAAACTCGCAATTGAACGGACAGCCGCGCGAATACTGAACGTTCATCGCACTATATTTACTCATGTCGATGAGCGAAAAATCAGGGACCGGCGTATTCTCCAATGATGGCCGCTCATCCGCTTTATAGATCTTTCTTGCGATACCTAGTTCGAGGTCGTGCAGGAACTCAGGAAGTGTATTCTCTGCCTCACCAACGAAAATATGGTCTGCGTCGGGTAGGCGTTCCGAACTAGTTGAAACATATGGCCCGCCGACCACGACCGTTTTTCCAAAAGAACGGCAGAGTGAGACCACGGCCTCCAGAGACTTGTTCTGAACGATCATTGCACTTACAAAGACCATGTCCGCCCACTTGATATCGCGAGCCGCGAGACTCTCCACGTTCATGTCAACAAGCCGACGCTCCCAATCTCGAGGCAGCATTGCCGAAACGGTCATTAGGCCCAGCGGCGGAAAGGCCGCCCGCTTGCCTTCAAACTCAAGCGCATGCCTAAAACTCCAATAGGTATCAGGAAATTCCGGATAAACCAGCAACACTTTCATATATAGAACCGAGATTATTCCTTCGGGACACCTTTAGACAAGCCTTTTCCACGATCCTTACAAAACAAATACAATGTTTCGCCCATTCCTTGCCAAGTTTGACAAGCTTTTTGACGGTGCGATACTCTAAACGTTCGCTTGGCGGCTGCCAGCGAGGGCCTTTGCAGGCTGATCCTTTCTGGACTACTGCTAAGTCCGGTTCGTCTAGGGGTTAGGACACCGCCCTTTCACGGCGGCAACACGGGTTCAAATCCCGTACCGGATACCATCTTAAGCCGAGAATTCGGCATCATAGCCTTCGGGGAAGAATTCGCTTGCCGCAAACGAGCGAATTTTTTATTTGCCGAAAGTGCACGATAGATGATGTTAAAGAAGAGTATTTTCTGCGCGATCGCGATCTTTATTGTGGCTGGGACCGCATTTGCCCAAGCCAAATTTACTGACAGGGTCATGGTCTTGCCCTTTGAGAACACCTCGAATAAGCCGGAATTCAATTGGGTCGGTGAGAGCTTTGCTCTCTCGCTGTCGGAACTTCTCAGGGTTCCCGGCTTGAATGTGGTCTCCAATGGCGAGAGAAAGGCGGCCCAGCAAAGACTGCGAATCCCGCTAACAAGTCTGCCGAGCCTAGCCACTTCATTAAAGCTTTCCCGTGAAAGCGGAGCGACCTTACTGATAACCGGTACTTACAATATCGTGCCGGCTCAGGGAGACCTCGCGGCAACCGTAAACGTCACTTCAAAGATCATACGCGTAAACGAAGGCCGCTTTTTAAGCGAGGAGATAGACGGCCGGCTGATACAACGCGACATTATTCTCAACGACGCTCTTGGCAATCTGCAGACGATGCAGGGGCAGATCGCTTACCAGATACTTTACCAACGCGACAAGGCCCTTCCTTACTCGCAAAATCAGCTTATCGAATCGGCGACGAAGGTTCCAGGCCGTGCGTTTGAGGCATATATAAAGGGACTTTTGACGCAAGCCACCGAACAACGGGAAAACTTCTTTAAGAACGCAATCCGCATCTACAACGAAAGCATTCCGGATTCGACATTCGTAGAGGCGGCGCTTGAACTTGGGCATCTCTATCTCGGACAACAGAAGTACAATGATTCGGTCGATTCGTTCGAGCGAGTGATCAATACAAATCGAGCCTGCCGCGAACGAGCGAGATCGGACAATAAGGTAGCCTTCTGCAATGACGAGGCTTACGCCGAGGCATCATTTTATATCGGCCTGATTCAATGGAGGCAAAAGAACTACGAGCAAGCGCTTGCTGTACTCAGGCCTATAGCCGAGGATCTCCAGCTTACACGCGTTTACAACACACTCGGCGCGATCGCAGTGGAGGCGTCGCGAGCGGAGAAAAAGAATCAGGCCCGTTCTGCCGCCCTTCTAAAAGAAGGAACCGATCTGCTCAAGAAGGCGGCCGATTCGGCCGAAGACGATCTTTCGATCCGGTTCAACTATGCCTTAGCCACTTTCCTAAGCGGAAATTCAGCCGAATCGATACCGCTATTTCGCGAAGTGATCGCGGAACGACCCCAGGACGGCGAAGCCTATTACGTTCTTTCAAAGGCCCTCGCGGCTAATAATGACGCCGCCGCCGCCGCTGTCGACAATCAAGCTAGGACCTATCTTGTCGCCGGCAACAAATATGCGAATCTCGAGAAAGAATGGCTTCGAGCGAAGTCTTTAGATGATATCTCATTTCGTGTTGAGCAGCCGCAGCGGCGTGATTTTGTGAGTGTGATGCTCAACAAACGGGACAGCGATGCCGCACCGACAGCGGTGAACGAAACTGAGAACTATCTTCGCCAGGCCCGCGATCAGTATAAGAACGGCAAGGACGACGAGGCAATGCTGACCTTGCGACGTGTATTGGCGAGCGAGCCGATGTCGGCCGAGAGTTATCTGATCTTAGGAAAGATCCATCTTCGTCGAGGAGATCGCGATCAGGCGGCGAGTTCATTCAAGACGGCCATATTCTGGGATAACAAACTGACCGACGCCTATATCAGCCTTGGAAAGATCTATCTTGAGCGAGGGGATTGTCAGCAGGTTAAAACCTATGTGGCTCAAGCACTTGAGGTCGATCCAGAAAACCCGGAAGTTGCCGCTCTCCAACGCCTCTCTGACCGATGTTCCAAATAGTGTAAGTAAAAAGGGTTCAGGACTGGGGGTTGAAGGTTATAGGAATGCCGCCGACGAAATCTGATTGATCTATAAATTGTTAGAACTAAAGGGAAATCGGCGAACCTTGGACTTGAAACTTTGAACGCGGAAGGACGGTATCGGCTGTGGCACGCAACGTGCTAATGGGAGAAGTGGCTAGCTTGATGATGTTGATCAAGACCCCGCCGCCAACACTTCTCCGAGCGCGGTTTGCCACTGTGCTTGGTCACCTTCCGAGCGTTCCTTCAGTTGTCCTTCCTTTATGAGCCCGGCCGACAGCAGCCGGGCTCACCTACTTTAAACCAAGCTAAAACAAGGCGTTAGGTATAGCATTGGGGAATATCCCAGCTAATCGGTCAGGTTCGTTCAATGTGAGACGACATCTGGCCGTTCTTGTTTTTCCGCGATCATTTTGACCGCGCGCGGTATCACCAAATCCGGGATTCTGACAAATTTCGTCATTTTCCTCTGACAAATTTTGTGTAGCAAAGTTCCTCGGTCGGTCATTTTGGAATGGGCTCTTTCAAAGTGATGTAAACCCGGCATTTTGTTAAACTTTTGGGTAATGCTACCGCTCCTGCTGACAAAAGGATTGCCGGGATGGAAGAACGCGCTGTTGGCGTTGCTCTCGGCAGTTTTGTTGATACTGGCGTTTCCCGATTTTGACTATTGGTTCCTTGCGTGGTTCGCTCTCGTCCCGTTGATGTGGGCAGTCGAACGGGAAAAG
>JAJNPX010000172.1 GCA_021155145.1 Acidisarcina sp.
GGACGTAATTCCGTGCTCGGCACAAAAATCGAGCATCTCCTGTGTCTCCGGAATGCCGCCGATCATGGAACCGGCAAGCACCTTGTTGCCGCCGATAAGCGAGAAAGCCGGCAGCGGCGTTGGGCTGGCCGGAACGCCGACGATCACCATGACGCCGTTCAACCCAAGCAGCGAAAGATATGAGCTGTAATCGTGCTGGGCCGAGATAGTGTCCAGGATCAGATCGAAAGAGCCGGCGGCTGCGGCGACCGCCTCGGGATCTTTCATATTGAGGAAATTATGAGCGCCGAGTTTTTTTGCGTCATCCTCTTTCGATGGCGAGGTGCTCAGGACCGTAACGTCCGCACCCAGTGCCGCAGCGATCTTTACGCCCATATGCCCTAGGCCTCCGAGCCCGGCGACGGCCACTTTCTTGCCCGGGCCTGCACCCCATTTCTTGAGCGGAGAATAGGTCGTAATGCCGGCACAAAGCAGCGGGGCAACGCCGGGGAGGTCTGCTTCGTCCGCTGTGACCCGCAGTGCATAATCCGCGTCGACCACATAATGTTTTGAATAGCCGCCATAGGTCGGCGTTTTCCGGTCCATCTCCGTACTGTTATAGGTCTGTGCCGATCCCTTTATACAATACTGCTCGATGCCCGCGTTGCACGCACCGCATTCACCGCAGCTGTCCACAAAACAGCCGATCCCGGCAATGTCGCCTTCCTTGAATTTGATGACGTCGGAACCCACCTTTGTGACCCGCCCGACGATCTCGTGGCCGGGTACCATCGGGAAGATGGAGGGAATCGCCGGTTCCCATTCGGCACGTGCCTGATGAATATCCGAGTGGCAGATGCCGCAATACAGTATGTCGATAAGGACATCGTTCGGGCCGACATCGCGACGCTGGAAATCGAACGGCTCAAACTTAGCGTCGGCCGCCTTTACCGCAAAACCGCGTGTTGCTATTCCTTCTGCTGCTGGTGCTGTCATATATTACTCCGTGTTCTATAGTCGATCGTACCTACCGCCTTCAGTTCGATTGCGATTGTTTAGCACGGACCGACCTGCCTAGCGTTTTTGAATCACTTGTCGCGAAACTGCTTCTTACTTAACTTCTGATGCTAATACACTAGCGCACCAAGTTTTGGTTAATGCACTGTGTGTATTTAATTAGAAATCGATCGCGGACGGGCAACCATTCGTCGATGGAGGCAAATCCAGTTGCTTTTCCCCGCGGTTTCCGCGTATTGAAATAGTAAATGGTGGTTATAGTCTGGTCACGATCCGAGAAAATGAGATCCATGCCAACCGTATCGATTTCTCCATCTGGATTGCTTTTGGTTTTTCTTGAGTCGAACCTAAAAGCGGTGCGATTTGTTTTGTAAACCTCGAATCCATTTATCTTCTCTATGATCGGCGTATTGGTTTGGCTGAGTGCGGAGTCGTCGTCGTTGATCTTTATTAGAGCTTCAATCGCTATTTGCTTATCTTCATCGTAGTCACCAGCGAATGACCGCTCAGGTCGTATATTCGCCAGATAATAATCATCTTTGGGGTATTTGATCATCACCCGGTAGCTGCCGATTCGCGATATCGACTTCCTGCCTTTTGCCGTTTCGACGGTTCGTGACTGAACCCCATCCATAACGACCTGCTCAACATCCACGATCTTCAAGCCATCATCAAATTTACATTTCGTGTATGCCTCCAGGATGTCCGAGTTTATTTTCTTCGTCTGGCCGATCGTCGCGGTGACAGAACAAATCACGCAGAGAACGGTAGCGAAAAGCAATTCAGTCGCTATTCCTAACTTCATAAGATCTATTGAGTATATCAATAATCCATTGTTGCGATCACCTTTAGTTCGATTGCGATCGGCGTAGGAAGCGAACTGATCTCGACCGTCGTCCGGCACGGCCGGTTATCCGCAAAATACTCGGCATACAGCCTGTTATAGACCGCAAAATCATCCTTCATATTGGTCAAAAAGACCGTGACGTCGACGATCTTGTCCCAAGAGGAGCCCGCGTCCTCGAGGATGTAGCGGACGTTCTGAAAGACCGACCTGCATTGGGCCTCGATATCATACGAGATGACGTCGCCCGAGGCATCCAGTTCGACCCCGGGTATCTCTTTTTTCCCCCGTTCACGCGGGCCCACGCCGGAGAGAAATAGCAGATCGCCGACGCGACGGGCGTGCGGGTAGGGTCCGACCGGTTCGGGCGCCCTCTCAGAATTGATGGACTCGCTCATTATATTTGGTCAATTATTCGATTTTAGGCAATTAACGAATAAAATGTAAGCTGCAAGGGTATTATATTAGCAGTATGCGTGTGTTATATGGGTTGGTCATCGTCACGGCGGTCTTTTCCTCGGCCGCCTTCGGTGCGGAAAAGCGGGCGGTATTTGCAGGCGGATGTTTTTGGGGCGTCGAGGCCGTTTTCGAGCATGTAAACGGTGTGCTCGGCGTGCGCTCAGGCTACGCCGGCGATTCGAAGGCCACGGCTGACTATGACACGGTGAGCAGCGGCCGAACGAAACACGCCGAATCGGTCGAGATCCGATTTGATGATTCAAAGGTCACGTACGAACAACTGCTCTACGTTTTCTTCGCTGTCGCCCACGACCCCACCGAGGTGGATCGGCAAGGCCCCGATACCGGGCCGCAATACAGATCGGTGATCTTCTATGCCGATGAGAAGCAAAAGGCTTCGGCCAGGGCGTTCATCACGGCGATCGACCTTTCAAAGGCATTTACCAGGCCTGTGGCAACCCAATTGTCACCTCTCTCGGCCTTCTATCCGGCGGAAGACTATCATCAGGATTACCTTAAGAATAATCCGACCGATCCCTACATCGTCGCTCACGACCTGCCAAAACTCGCGGCTCTCAAGCAAAAATTTCCGGAACTCTACCGCGAAAAGCCATCACCGTGAGGGCGGAAGCCGGAAAGCAAACGGCCCCATCGTATCGTCCCGCAATGGTTCAATTAGAGCCTCGTAAGTGACTTGAGTATCCGTTCGGTATCTGCCAATGGAATGAGGATGACCGACTCATCATCCTCGCCATCGCCATATGTGCCAAGATAGTGGATCGCGTTCTTACCGACGGTGAACCACTCGGTGATGACGTAGTTCTTGATCTTTGCTCCGTCCTCATCTTTCGGCTCGTACATCAGGTCGATCGGCCCGACCGGCGATCTGACGGTTTTCGTCGCATCATAGGGAAGGCCGCCGAGGCCGTCGAAGCCTGCCTCGAGTGCAAACCTCTGCCTTTTCCCGTTTTCCAACTGTCGCGAGTAAATGACGATGAACTCGCGGTCATCCAGCGACACTCTGCGGCCGATTCGCGACTGTATCTTTTCAAGGGCAAAGCCCTTCGGCAGCCAGGTCGGCAATGCGATCCCGACCGCGGCCCTGGCCGTGATCAGAGCCTCCATATCACCACGAGCGATGCCCGGAAACTTAGCCATCGAGGCCGTAACTCTCGCGTTGGTGGCCTGAGAGAAGGCTGGCAGCGAAAGCGTGGCAAGACAGACGACCAGCAGGAAAAACTTTTTCATTTAGTTATTTGGCCCCTTCGGCCCAGATCTGTACCAGGTGAACGAGGGTCTCTGTTGACTTTTCCAGCCCCCTTCGCGAATTGAACTCGAGCTTGCCATGAAAATTATGGCCGCCCGTGTATAGATTCGGTGTCGGCAATCCGCGGGCTGTTAGCCGCGAACCGTCGGTGCCGCCGCGGATCGGGCGAAGTTCGGCTTTCACGCCGGCACGCCGGGCCGCTTCGATCGCGTGGTCGGTGAGTTGTGGATGATCTTTCAGGATCTCTTTCATATTCAGGTAGCCGAGAACGCTTCCGTATTCGACCTTGACGTCTGGGTACTTTGCCTGAACCTCGGCGGCGAGGTTTTTGACCAGCGTCTCCTGTGCCTCGAGCCCCTTGATATCGAAATCCCGTAAAAGGATCTTTATCGTAGATGTCTCGATATCGAGGTTCCCGACATATGGATGAATGAACCCGACGCGGCCTTCCGTGGTTTCCGGCCGGTTGGGTGCCGCGGCGGGGAAACGCGCGAGAAACTCACCTGCGGCGTACATTGAGTTGACGAGGATGCCTTTTGCCGTGCCCGGATGCGTCGATTTGCCGCGAAAGGTGACGGTTGCAGTTCGGGCCGACCAGGTCTCGTTCGAGATGTCGCCGAGCTGTTCGCCATCGACGGTATAGGCAAATTTTGCCCCCCAGCCTTCGATGTCGAATTCGTCCATCGGTCCCCCGACCTCTTCATCAGGCGTGAACGCGATCGCGATGTTGCCGTGCTTGATCTGGGGATTCTGTTTGAGCGTGTCGATCATTGTCATGATCTCCGCGATGCCGGATTTGTCGTCCGAGCCGAGCAGCGTCGTGCCGTCCGCGGTGATGATGTCGTCGCCGATCAGATTCTTGAGGTCCGGGTTCTGTGCGACCGTGATCACCTGCGTCTTGTCATTCGGCAGGATGATGTCGCCGCCCTGATAGTTCTTATGGATGATTGGATTCACATTCGCCCCCAAAACTGCGGGCGAGGTATCCATGTGGGCGATGAACCCGATCGTCGGCACTTTTGAATTGTCTGCGAGATTGCCCGGGACCATTCCGTAAACTATGCCCTCCGCACTTATCCTGACCTTCTGAACACCCAGAGCTTTCAGCTCGGTTTCCAAAAGCCTCGCCAGCACAAGCTGTTTGTCGGTACTCGGAAACTTGCCAGCCTCCTCCGCCGACTGCGTGTCTATCTTCACGTACCGCAGAAACCGATCCATCGCAGTCTCGTTCGGGGCCTTTGATTGAGTAAAAGCCGCGGTCAAGGATAGAAGAGCGATAAAGAAAAGCGATATTGTTCGTTTCATATTTGCTATACAGGACGGTTGCGAAAGATCTGGCGGAAGCCGGTCTTATCCACAACATAATTTGATCACTTGTTCATAAAAACTGCTGTTCCGTCCAGGAACATCTGCACTGAGAGTATTACCAGCAGCATTCCCATTAGCCGTTCCATTGCGACGAGACCGCGTATTTTCAATACGCGATAAAGCGCGGGTGCGGAATAAAGCACTACTGCGCTTACCGCCCATGCAAGAGTGACGGCAGCGAGCAATTGAACCGTATTGATACCGTCCGACTGCTTTAGCAGCAGGACTGACGCCATTACCGACGGACCGGCTATCAGAGGTATCGCAAGAGGTACGAGAAACGGCTCGCCTTCCGGAGTTTCGCCAACGATTCCCCCTTCCGTTGGAAATATCATACGTATAGCGATAATGAAAAGTATGATGCCGCCGGCGATGCTGATCGCCTCGGGCCGCAGCCCGAAGAGCTGAAGCACATAACCGCCTGCGAAAAGGAATATCAGCAGGACCGCGTACGCTAGTAATATCTCTCTCACCAAAACCGGCCGCTGGCGTTCCGGGGCGACGTCTTTCAGTACTGAGAGAAACGCCGGAATATTGCCTAGCGGATCCATTATCAATAGTAGAGTCAACGCTGCGAAAACGATCTCCATTGCGAGTTACCACAGCTTAGCACACACATTTTTCTCTTCCGTAAAGAACCTCAGCGCCTCAAAGCCGCCCTCGCGGCCGATGCCGGAATCTTTCACGCCGCCGAACGGTGTGCGCAGATCGCGGAGGAGCCAGCAGTTGATCCACACTATGCCCGACTCAAGCCGTGCCGCGACGCGATGGGCACGAGAGAGATTTTCGGTCCAGACGGTCGCTGACAATCCATACCGAACGCTGTTCGCGTAGCCGAGAACTTCGTCCTCGGTATCGAACGGCATTATCGTCACGACCGGGCCGAAGATCTCTTCCTGATTCGTGCGGCAATCTGGCGCGAGGCCTTCGATGATGGTCGGCTCTATGAACCACCCGTCGGCACAACGGCCGTCCAGCAGAGCCTGTTTGCCGCCGGTCAGGATCCTGCCGCCCTCCTGCCGGGCGAGCACGATGTAGGACATTACCTTTTCGAAGTGCTGTTTCGATGCGATCGCCCCGACGTCC
>JAJNPX010000176.1 GCA_021155145.1 Acidisarcina sp.
CAAGAGGGCGGTCGAAGAAGCGCTTGCAGACGGCGGATCGATAAGAGCGGGTGAGTCACTTTTTCCCGCAGCGGACCTTGCGGAGATCGAAGTGAGCTTAATAAAAAGGCTTGAAAAGCACCACTCAGCGGACTCGATGTCGAAGGGAATGCCGCGCGAGACACTCCGCGGGCCGAACCTTTCGACCGATGTTTTCGAAGCCCTGCTGGCCAGATTGACAGCCGCATCCAGGATCGAGGTAGCGGGGGATACTGTATCGCTACCGGAGAGATCCGCGGTATTCTCATCCGAAGAGCAGATTGTGCGCGAGCGTATAATGACACTCCTCACTGAAGCGGGACTTCAAGTACCCAAGTCGGTGGAGGTCCTGCGCGAAGCCGCAACCGGCACCACGGTCGACATCGCTCGGACCTCAAAGATCGCAAAGTTTTTGATCGATTCGGGCGATGCCGTAAGGGTCTCGGACGACTTTTTATTCGCAAGGTCGGCGATCGATGAACTGATCGCAAGAATGCAGGATCTCGCAACGCGAAGCAGCGACCGTACCATCGACGTGGCCAGATTCAAAGAACTTGCGGGTGTTTCGAGAAAATATGCTATACCTTTACTCGAATACTTTGACCGCGAGAAGATCACGTTACGGGTCGGTGACTCGAGAGTTATAAGGTAAATGCGAAAATTTCTTACAGCCCGCTGGCAGGACCTTATCATGGCCAATTACGAGGTTTCTTCCGAGATATTGGAGAGCCGTCTTCCGGCAGGCACCGAGATAGATCTCAACGAAGGCAGGTGCTTTGTCAGTCTGGTCGGGTTCATGTTTCTCGACACTCGCGTGATGGATTTCCTGGTTCCGTTTCATGTCAACTTCGAGGAAGTGAACCTGCGGTTCTACGTCCGCCGCGAAACTGAAACGGAGGTTCGGCGCGGAGTTGTTTTTGTTAAAGAGATCGTCCCGCGGGCAGCCATCGCCGCCGTCGCCCGCTCACTCTACGGCGAACCTTACGAGTGCTGGAGGATGTCCAATTTCCGTGACGACGAGCACGTGCGGTATTCCTGGGAAAAACGTGGCTGCGGGAATTCGCTCAGCGTAAAACGTGGCGAGGGCCTTGGCGTGCCGGAGGAGAATTCCCACGGCGAGTTCATCATCGAGCACTACTGGGGTTATACGAAACGAAAGGGCGGCCGCACTGACGAATACAAGGTCGAGCATCCGAAATGGGAACTTTTCGCGGCGGACGAGCCGCACATCGATGTCGATTTCGGGACGACCTACGGCCCGGACTTTGAGTTCCTAGCTAACGAGGCACCTCATTCCGTTCTCCTTGCAAAAGGCTCGGAAATTGCCGTTTATAAGGGCGAGAAGATCGTATGATAATCGGCATCGTTGCCATTGCAAAAGATCTCGCCATCGGAAAAGAGGGCAAACTGCCGTGGCATTATCCCGCCGACCTAAAACATTTTAAACAAACGACCACGGGTAACGTGGTCGTTATGGGCTCAAACACATGGCGGTCTATCGGAAGGCCGCTGCCGGATCGGCTGAACATCGTTCTCAGCCGGCGAGCGCAGCTCGATTCGGCCGATGACCTTTTGTTTCTTCGAAAGGAGGGCGAAGCCGTCGATCTCGCCAGATTTCTAAATTGCGATCTGTACGTCATCGGCGGTGCAAAGATCTACACCGCATTCTCGCCTCATATTGATTCATGGATCGTTACCGACATACCGGAAACGGTTGAGAATGCAGACGTTTTTATGCCTCGGGACTTTCTCGACGCCTTTGAACTGACGAGCACGCAAGAGATCGGTGACGGTCTGACCGTGAGGACGCTTCACCGCAAAGCGGATTTGAGATAGAATCTAGGCGACTTCAAAGAAGAAGGAGGCCGAAATGTATGATGGGCGGACGATCTTGGGACGATTGGATCGAGGAATATTCGCATAGTCACGAGCATCCGATGAACCGATTGACCCACAGTCTCGGCATCCCGATGATCGCGCTCTCGATCCTGATGATCCCCTTTTGCTTCTTCATATCAGGCCTGTGGATGGCCGCGCTCGGCCTGTTCGTGATCGGTTGGATCCTTCAGTTCATCGGCCACTATTTTGAAGGAAAACCTCCGGAATTTTTTAAGGATTACCGCTTCCTCTTTGTCGGCCTGCGTTGGTGGTTCAAGAAGATCGTGGGCATCAAGTAGGACGATCTCATTTCCTTGCCAGAAAATGACCGCATAATAGGCCTCGATATCGGTTCGTCCAGCGTCCGTGCGGGCCTCTTTGACCACACAGGCTCGCTCCGGCGTAACACGCTGGTCAAGATCGAAAGAAAATTGAAAGCGACGGCAGACGGCGGGTCGGAACTGGATCCAGATGGAGCTTTTCGCCAGGTCGTGCAAGCGATCGACGGCGTGGTTCGGGCCATCGGCTCATCCTGTGTCTCACACGTTGCGATGTGCACGTTCTGGCATAGTCTGATCGGCATAGATGAAAAAGGTATTGCAACGACCCCTGTTTACGGGTGGGCGGATAATCGAAGCCGGGATCACGTAAAAACGCTTAGGAAACGCTTTGACGAGATCGCGGTTCACAACCGTACGGGTGCTCGATTGCACTCGAGCTTTTGGCCGGCCAAGCTTCTGTGGCTCAAGAAGGATAATCCCGATGTCTGGAAACGGACATCGCAGTGGATAAGCTTCAGCGACTACATTGCTCTCCGCCTTTTTGGAGCGACGTCGACGAGCATCTCAATGGCATCGGCCACCGGCCTGTTTGACCTTCGCAGATGCGTTTGGGATGTCGAACTGCTCAAGTTCCTCAGACTCAAGCCCGCCAACCTCCCGCCGATCGCGGAGTCGGAAGCGGGGTATAAACGGCTGAATTCCAGATTCGCTCGACGCTGGCCCGAATTGAGGAATGCGGAGTGGATTGCAGCGATCGGCGACGGTGCGGCGAACAACATCGGTGAGGGTTGTGTCAGTGCGGGAAAAGCAGTATTGATGATCGGAACATCGGGAGCGATCCGTGTCGCCTACACAGGCGATCCGCCGGCGAATATCCCGCCCGGTCTGTGGTGTTATCGCATCGATCGCGACCGCGTCATCGTCGGCGGCGCACTATCGGACGGCGGCGGGCTGCTCGATTGGTTGAGGCAGAATCTTGCCCTTCCGAAAAATGCCGAGTCGCAGATAGAGCAACGATCGCCGGGAGCACGGGGCGTAGTGTTTGAACCTTTTTTGGCGGGTCAGCGGAGTACCGGATACGACGAAAATGCACGCGGGGCGATCCATGGATTGACCATGGCGAACGATTCGGTTGATATTCTCCAGGCGGCGATGGAGGCAGTTGCCCGCGGTTTCGCCGAAATTCTCTTACAGATAGAAACGATTTTGCCTATCGGTCAGATCATCGGAAGCGGGGGGGCGCTCAAGCATTCGCCGGTTT
>JAJNPX010000146.1 GCA_021155145.1 Acidisarcina sp.
GACCGCGAGCGTTTTCATCACGTCGTTGGTTCGATTTGCAACGACGGAAAAATGAATGTCAAAGAGGCCGCCGACCAGATCGCGATAGCTGTCGGCAAGATCGGAGATGCGTAAAAGATGATCGTGAACATCACGGAAAAATGGAAGGATATGATCGGGGATCTGCGGAAACTCGCCATGCGAGATACGGTATAGGACCTCAAGCTGACGCGCCGAGATGCGACGGAGTCGGGCGACGCTCCGTCGGAGCCCCATCACCTCCTCGAGGATCGCATTGTTGCTGTTCCGCATATCGAATACGCGGTCTTCGAGTTCATTTATCGCATCGTCAAACTCATCGACGACGGGCATATACAGATCGACGATGTTGTCCAGGATCTGATGCAGCAGGTATGCGGCGCCGCGGCTGCACGAGAAATGGCTCGCCCTGATCTGCGCTTTCACGCTTTTGATGCTGCGAAACCGTTGTGTGTGGAAGGTGACGACGTAGTTCTGGCCGAGGTAACCATCCAGCTCTTTCGTAACGAAATTGCCCGGGCCCGTCTCGCCGGTCTTGATCGCATGCACGATGAAATAGATGTAGCTGGGAAATGCATCTACCTTTGGCTGATTCCGCGTTTCGAGACAGTCTTCGACGGTCAGCGGGTGAAAGTTAAAAATATCCAGCAGGACGTACTTGGCCTCCTCTACCTGTTCCTTCGTCTCGCCGCGAAGGTCCACCCAGACGACGTTGGACGTGTCATTCAAAAGCTCCGGCAGGTCTTTGGCCTCGAAACCCTCTTCGATCTTTTGAGCACCTTTGCGATAAACGAAGATCTCCATAACCGCACGCTTCCCGCGTGTGATGATAGCGGATAGCCGCACCTTATGCCAGAGGGCCGCCGATGCCCCTTCGGCGATCGGATTCAGGAGTTGGGGTCGAGCAGGTCTTTCGGCGGCAGGGTATGAAGGAAATCCGCGTAGCGATAGGCGATGGACTCGCCCGGACGCGTGTTCTTGTACGCCATCTCTTTGTGCGAAACCTCGGTTATCTCGCTTGCGGTCAGGTCGCCGTAGGTGTCGGCCACCCAATCGAGGATGCGTTTATCGTCTTCGCTGAGCTCGTCGGAGAATGGCTTCACACCGGCCGAGATCAGTCGGGCTCCGGCTCCGATGTCCGGCATTTCGGTCATGCGGATGTTGTCCGCGGCCTCCGCCAGCGAGAGCACATTCTCATACGTATCCGGCACCGGCCCGTACGGAAGGTGGACGTACCTCGCACCTGATATCCCCCGGCCGGTCAGATAATAGCCCGTGAGGTCGGCATAGAAGAGCAATTTATTGAGTTTCGTTTTATAAAGCTGCTTCCCCTTGGTGCCAAGGTAGCCCATCATGGCCGCCAGGCGAACCGGCGAAAAGGGGCGGTTCCCGTTAAAGACCGGATGAGCCGCAGCCTCCGCCACAGGCTCAGGAACAGCGGCCGCCTGTGTTTCGCCCTCTATTTCGTGAAGGATGCGGGCAAACTCGATCGCCTCGTCGCGGCCCGGTGTTGTCAGGAGTTCGGCCGCGGTCTCAACAAAAAGGTCGAAATGCCGGTCGAGCCATCGCTCCAGCGAGCGCTCGATCGCGGCGGACGAGTGATCCTCGCCAAATTCCCGCAGGTAATAAGCTTTGATCGCGGCGGATATTCTCGCCACAAATTCGCGGGAGATGCGATAGGAACTATTCAGCTCTTGCATATTGATAGTGAACTACACGAAGCGAACGGCAGCCTGGTCATATTAGCCGAGTTCGCCTTCGGTTGTAAACATTTTTCCCTGCCCTAAATCGTCCACGCTTTTGCAAAACCCCCCGATCCTCGCCAAAATGCTTGTTGAATGCCTGATAATTCCGATTCCATCGTGTCCTTAAAGGTCTCGAACGTGACCAAGCGATTCGGCGATTTTGCAGCCGTCGAAGATCTGTCGTTCGATGTGCGCGCCGGCCGCGTTTTCGGCTTCCTCGGGCCGAACGGGGCCGGAAAGACAACGACGATCCGGATGATCGTCGGCATTACCGCACCCGACGAGGGGTCGATCGAACTCTTTGGCGAACCTATGTCTTACGAGCTGCAGAACCGCATCGGCTACCTGCCCGAGGAACGCGGCCTGTATAAAAAGATGAAGGTGGTCGATCAGCTCAAGTATTTCGCCGAGCTTAAAGGCGTGTCCGGCTCCGCCGCCGAGAAAAAGATCGATCTTTGGCTGGAGCGGATGGGCCTTAGCGATTGGAAACGCAGCAAGACCTCGGACCTTTCCAAGGGGATGCAGCAGAAGATCCAGTTCATCTCCACGGTGCTGCACGATCCGGACCTCCTGATCCTGGACGAACCATTCTCGGGCCTCGATCCGGTCAACGTCGAGTTCATGATCGATGTGCTGGCGGAGTTTCGAACGAAACGGAAGACGGTCATCTTCTCGACCCACTTGATGGAGACGGCTGAACGGCTTTGTCACGACATTATCCTCATCAACAAGGCCCGAAAGGTCGTCGGCGGCAGCCTTCGCGAGGTAAAGGAAAGCTATGGAACAAACCTGATCGCCTTTCGCGGCGGCGGCGCCGATAAGGTATTTGCCGACCGTTCGCTGGTTGAAAGGGTCGTATCGCACGCCGACGAACAGGAGATCCACCTCGCCGATGGCGTCAACCCGCAGCAAGTGTTAAAGGTGCTGCTCGACGCAGGAGCCACGGTCACAAAATTCGAGATCACCGAGCCGAGCCTGAACGATATATTTATTGA
>JAJNPX010000147.1 GCA_021155145.1 Acidisarcina sp.
CGGGCCTGATCGTTGTCGTTATGCTCGAATCTGTCGTATCGATGGCCGATTCCGAAGACGTGACCGTGACCATTGCAGACGAGGCATTGAGAACACCGCCGGAGATCTGTCGAGGGTTGGCCGGCAGATTTGCGACCCCGCCGCCGCTTCCGTAGCCGACTCCGCTGCCGCTGCCGCTGCCGCTGCCGGAACCCGAGCCCGTGACGTTCACGACCGCTTGGCCGTCGCCGACCGCCATATTGATATCAACGCCGTCGGGTATCGCGATCGGGACTTCGACCTTCACGGGCGTGCCGTTCTGGTTGACGATGCGTTCTTCGACGGCGACGAATGACGTGAACTGCGTCAAAAGGCGAAACTCGAGGCCGAGATCGGTGATCTGTTTATTTACCGCGGCAGCGTCCTTTGAGTTAAGTGCATCGCTCGATAGTTGGTCGATGCGTTTGCGTGCCCAGAGCGATGCGAGCGAGTCGTTCGCCGGTTCGCTTTCGGGAAAGCTGACGGCGATCTCGCGCTCGTATGGCTGGCCGGCGACCTTGCCTTTGAGCTTTATCTTTCCGGCGGCGGCCTTTGTGAATCGGCCGTTGACGATCACCGGTTTTGCCGAAAAAAGGTCGGTGAGCCTGCTCGGGTAAACATCGGCGACCGGCATTCCGTTCCACTCGATCGAGAGGTCTGTGAGAAGCGGCGTGCGGACGCGCTCATAAAATCTCCTCGCGGCTTTTGAGCCGTCATCTTCGAGCGCGACGTATTCGACCTCGCCCTTTCCGGCCTCTGCCATCTTGTCGAGCAAGAAGCGATTTACAGAGCTGCCGATGCCGAATGAGAATACGCGTGCCTGCGGGTGACGCTGGATCTCGGCGATGATCTCGTTCTCATTGCCGACATAGCCGTCGGTCATAAAGCAGACGATACGCAGATGATCCTTAGCGTCCGAAGGGTCGAGCGCGGCTTTGATCGCCTTCATCATTTCGGTACCGCCGCCACCCGAACGCGTATCGAGAAACGCCTGGGCCTTCTCGAGATTCGCCTTGGTCGCGGGCACCGGCTCATCAAACAAGACGGACGTGTCCCCGGCGAATGTGATGAGGTTGAAAGTGTCGTCGGGGTAAAGGCCGTCGAGAGAGAGCTTCATCGCTTCCTTGGCCTTTTCGATCGGAAAACCGTACATCGAGCCGCTCGTGTCCAGCACGAACACGATCTCTTTTGGCGTGCGGTCCTCGGTGACGAACCGGTCGGGCGGCTGCAGGATCATTGTAAAAAAACCGCCGCGTTCGCTGCGGTGCGTGAGCACGGCATCTTCGATCCGTTTACCCGTAACGTCGTAGCGGAGTACGAAATCTTTGTTCGGGATGACTTTTTCGTCCTTTAGGGAGACCTTTGCCGCATTCGACGTTAGGTTGACCTGATGGATCTCGTGCGAGTCGGACCGTATCTCCTGGACCGGGATGCCCGCATTCAAATTGACACTGATAGAAATATCGTGGCCCGGGCGCGTCGCGGCGATCGGCGGCGTTATTTTGCTCTTATCGGCGACCGAGGCGGGATTGTAACGCGGCCCGACCGTCATCGGGAAGACAAACTCGTAAGAGCCTTCCTCATATTTGAGCGTCTCGACATAGCTGATCTCGACCTTGACCGATTCGCCGGGCATTATATTGGCTACGGATTGGGTAAAGATGTTCGGGCGTTCCTGGTCGAGCAGGCTTGCCGCTTTGCCCTCGCTCTTTGCCGCTTCATACGCCTTACGCGCCTCTTCGCGCTTCATTATCCGGCCGCGCACGACCCGCGTGCCGATGGTCATCGTCATATCATCCACGGCTCCGTTCTGTGATAACGGAAATACATAGACGGCCTCGATGGGCTGAGAGAAAGGATTATCAAATTCCTGCACGACGCGGACACGGGTGACGAAGCCGCTTATGTCGGCGGTGACGGTGGTGTTCTTGAGTGGGCACGAACCGAGGTCACGGCCTTCCTTGCTCAACGCGTTCAGCGAGCCCTGTGTCGGGCCCTGTGCAGTGGCTCCGAGAGATGCGCACACTAATATCCCCAGCAAAAACAATGCTTTTCGCATAATAAAAACTCCAGTTGTGTAGATCCTAATTCGGACGAATTCGTGCGGTTAAACCCTTAGACACCTCGACAGCGGAAAAGGTTTCACGGGCGGGAAATTTTATTTTTCGGTTATTCGCGGCCTTTTGTAGCTTGCAGCCATGAGATGCTCCCGCCGCGGGAAGTAAGGAGCATTTAGGCAATGGGACTAATCCGTCGCATCCAACTCATCTTCCAGCCGTTGGCGTTCGTACAGATCGGCATACTCGCCATCGAGCCGCAGAAGTTCCTCGTGCGTGCCGCGTTCGATGATGCGGCCGTCCGCCATCACGCAGATCAGGTCGGCATCGCGGATGGTCGAGATTCGATGTGAAACGACGAGGGTCGTGCGTCCCTCGCGTACACTGCGCAGGTTGTGAAGTATCTTCTCTTCGGTGTAGGTATCCACGGCAGAGAGAGAGTCGTCCAGGATGAGGATACGCGGGTCGCGCATTACGGCCCGGGCAATGGCGGTTCGCTGTTTCTGCCCGCCCGAGAGCGTGATGCCTCGCTCGCCGACAAGCTGTTCGTACTTATTCGGAAAATCGGCTATGTCATCCGCGAGCCCTGAGATCTCGGCAGCCTTTTCCACGGTCATTGGGCCGCGGGGACGCAGAGACGCGTAAGAGGGAGGGCCGTCGTCGCCCCGGATCTCATCGACGATGAGATTACCATTCTCGCCGACTCTGCGGCCCTGCGGCGAATCATTATCAACGCCGAACGCGATGTTCGCGGCGAGCGTATCGCTGAACAGAAATGTCTCCTGCGGAACGAACCCGATGGCGCCGCGGAGCTGGCCGAGCTTGTATTCGCGCACCGGCCTCCCGTCGATGAGGACGCTTCCGTCCGGGGCGTTCTGAAGACGCGGGATCAGGCTAACGAGGGTGGATTTGCCGCTCCCGGTCTTGCCGACGAATGCCACCGTCTGGCCGGGCTCGATCTTGAGATCGATATCATGAAGCACAGGTTTGCCGTTATACGCGAAGGTCAGGCCGCGAAACTCGATCTCGCCTTTTATCGCCGGATGGTCGCGTGCCGCCTCGTCGTCCTTTATCTTCGGTTCGGTCTCGAGTATCGCGTTGAACCGCTTCAGGCTCGCCGTTCCTCTCTGCCATAGATTGACGACGTAGCCGAGCGCGATCAGATACCAGATCATCCGCTGCAGGTAGAGGATGAAGGACGTAAAGTTGCCGGCCGTTATCTCGCCGCGCACGGCCATCGGAACTCCGACGGCGACGATTATGACGAACCCGAGCCCGATGAAGAAGAACAGCATCGGCCGCATCGCCGCTGCAAATTTCACAAGCTGGAGATTCTTGGCGGCGTACTCGCGGTTGAGTACCTGAAACTGCTCGATCTCGGCCTCTTCCTGGGCGTATGCTCGCACGACACGGACCCCTGAAAGATTCTCCTGGGCGCGTGCCGTGATATCGGAAAAGAACTCCTGGATCTTCTCGAACCGCTTATGGATCTGCTCGCCGAGGAATTTAACGGTCAGGGACACGAGCGGCAGCGGTATCAACATCAGCAGCGTCAGCTTGACCGAAATATTTAGCAGTATTGGCAGCACGATCAGCAACGCAAAGACCGCCTGAAAGCTGTAAAGGATCATCGGCCCGACGATCTGGCGAACCGCGGCAAGGTCATTGGTAGCACGAGCCATCAGATCGCCGATCCGGTTGTCATAGAAAAACTCAGCCGGTTGATCGACCAGTCGGGAATAGAACGCCTCGCGCATATCAAATTCGATGTGCCGGGAGGTGTTGATCAGCAGACGCCGCTGGAGGAAAAGGAATATGCCGCTGCCAAAATTTGCCGCCAGGATCACAAGCGGGAAATAGATGATCTTTGCCCATGTGATGCCCGCCGCCAGATCGTCGATCGCCATCCCGATAAGAGAGGGAATAAGCAGGCCGAAGGACATCGATACAAGGATGCACGAGATG
>JAJNPX010000208.1 GCA_021155145.1 Acidisarcina sp.
AATTCAATGCCTGCTTTATTCACACCCCCATTTTCTATAACCAGTATGATAGCAGGATGGAAAACACGCCACTGGACATTCACAAGTGTGCTATCTTTCTCGTCAACCGAAACATAAGGAGTGAACACTCCGTCAACTTGCCGGGGATTTGTCCCATAAAAGACAGCCTTTGATCCGTCGTTTCTCAATTCAAAAGTATACTGAAGTTCTTTCTTCTCCGCCTTGCGCAAATCGACAGCTAAAACTACTCCTCTATCCGTCTCATGTTGGCCTGATCTCACCTGAGCGTTCCCTTGACCTAAAGTGACTAAATAAACGAAAAGAACTACTCCAATAATGTGTTTAACATTCATAAACTCCCTTCCACAAAATAAAGCAGAAAAAGAACAGAGTCAACTAATTAGTTGACACGTACCCAATCTATCCTGTCTGAGTAGGCCGCCCGGGATCTGTCACCTAGTTGACGTCGAATCTGGTTCTCGGTCACGTCATTAGGAAGATTTCCAAAATATCCAAGCGTTCTGAACTCTTCCCAATGCGCAGACTCGGAATACACGAAGTCTCCTTCTGTAAAGTAATGAGTAAAACGATTACCCCGGTTACCAAGAAAGCTGTACGAATACGCGTTCGGGTAAGGTCGCATGTAATTGTATGCGTGAATTAGTTCGTGAGCCAACCCAAGAACCGGATCCCGCGGTTCCGAGATTATTAAATCTTTCTTAGCTCTTACTTCCATCCATACAATGAGATCCGGATCCCAATTGACCACCATATCTGCGGCCATTCCAAATACCGCAGCTCTCGTCGGGGGGTCCACGTAATTTTCGCCGTCATGATTTACAACAATTGTCAATTGTTTAGCAGAGAGAAGGGGTCAGTCATGTAATTGTGCAATTCTCTTGTTTTGGTAGCTCGTCATAACCTGCGACGCGAGTTCGCGGCGGTTGTCGTTATCGCGATGCCCTACGGCGAAGAGATCGTCGAAATATTCGATTCATAGGCGGGAGTGCGTGCTATACTTGCAACGGAGTGCTCTCGGCGGTTCAGAATCGGCGGGAGGCTGGTTCTTTGAAAATGGAGGCGTCGGCGGCGGCAGAGGCAGCAGCGGCGGTGGGAAGGAAACCGGAGATCATTTTTGATAGAAACTGCGGTTTCCAAACCTTTCGGAAACACCGTAAACGTAGCCACGACAATGACTTGCGGCGGCAACCCGATGAGTTTCCAAACCGGTTTCCAAGCTGGTTTCCAACCTGGTTTCCAAGCGGTTTCCAAGTGGTTTCCAAAAGGGTCCGTAACGGCTTGCAGGCTGTTGGAATACGTCGCCGGGACAGCTAATCCTGATCCGGAGCGCATGGGTTGGAGGTCTTCGAGGCTGGGTCGAGGGTTGTTGATGCCATTGGAACGGCCGACACTCGTCCGGAGTTCTTTCTTACGAATCGCTAAAAGCGGACGGGCATATATCGTTAAGGGTGCAGGCGTCGCACTTTGGTTTTCGTGCGACGCACACGCGGCGGCCGTGAAGGGTGATGGAGCTTGACCAATGGATCCAGTCCCGCTTGGGGACCAGTTCCATCATTTCCCTTTCCATTTTGTCCGCGGTCTTTTGACTCGAAAGTCCGAGTCGCGAAGTGACCCGCAAATGATGGACGTCGACCACGATCCCTTCGGCAATGCCCATCGCGAATGACATCACGACATTTGCCGTCTTCCGGCCTATTCCGGGAAGCGTGACAAGCTCGTCGAGCGTTTTGGGGACCTCGCCGTCGAAATCATCGACCAATTTTTGCGAAAGGGCTTTGATCGCCTTCGACTTTTGCCGGAAGAAACCTGAGAGGTGAATGTCCTGTTCGAGCTCGGCCTGGTCGGCGGCGACATAATCCGCTGGGCCGCGATACTTTCGGAAAAGTGCGGGCGTGATCTTGTTAATGGTCGTGTCGCGATTTTGGGCCGCCAGCAGCGACGCGACCAGAAGCTCGAATGGATCAGAGAAATCCAGCTCGACGATCGGCTCGGGGTATTGCTTTTTGAGACGCCTGGAGATCTCCTTAACACGCTCTTTCAGTTCGGACATAGGTTCGGATTATAAGGCCCGCCCACCGAAAACGCTATGCCTTTGGGTGAGAGCGGGCATAGACGTCGATGAGCTTTTCCATCGAGACCTGTGTGTAGATCTGGGTCGTCGAGAGACGTGCATGCCCGAGCAGTTCCTGGATGTCGCGCAGGTCGGCGCCGGAATCGAGCAGATGCGTGGCAAAGGTGTGGCGAAGCGAGTGCGGCGAGATCTTGTGCAGATCGGCGCATGTCTTTATGTATTTGTCGATCATTCGCCCGACGCTTCGGGTTGTCAGACGGGTTCCCTGGTAATTCAGAAAACACGCCTGAATGTCGCGCTTCGCCGCGGGTGCATTATTGACAAAAGTCGGCCGCGACGTCGAAAGATAAAGCAAGAGTGCCTGAAGAGCCTGATCATGAAAGGGGACGATGCGCTCCTTCCGCCGCTTTCCAAAAACGCGAACCATACGCTCGCGCAGATCGACGTCACCGAGATCGATATTGACCAACTCTCCGACGCGAATGCCAGTAGCATACAGAAACTCAAGGATCGCGCGGTCGCGTCGGCCAAGGTCGGTGTTCAGATCCGGCGTTTCGATAAATCGCACGGCGTCCTCAATGGAAAGATGCGTCGGCAGTTTGCGTTCGATCTTTGGCGTGGCGACAAGCTTTGCGGGGTTCGCTTCGGCCTTTCCTTCCCTGATCAGAAACTGGAACAGCGTTCTCAGGCTGGCCAGTTTTCTTGCGATCGAGGCCTTCTTTAATCCCGCCGCGTGAAGACTCGCCATCCATTCGCGGATCGTCAGGCGGTCGATCTCCTCGATGCCTATTTCCCTTCGCTTCTCGATCCCGAGTACGAACTCGCGAAATTGTTCGACGTCCGATGCGTAATTCCTCAGCGTATGCGGGCTCATATTCCGCTCGTATTTGAGGTGTTGAAGAAATTGATCTGAGGCTTCCTGAAGCATCGGTGTGAGGTCGTTCTCTATTATCAGATCTTTGAAACTATCATCTTCGCTTTGGAACGAAATAGCCCTTCCGCGTGCGAACGATCAAGTTCGGCTTATCTTTGACCGATAGCGTGATCTCGCGAAATTGGCCGCGGGCATCGGCGTCATTGTCCGGATAATAGCTTAGAATGTACTGCTGTGAAAGTGCTGCGATGATCTGCCGAAAGGCGTCGTCCAGCTCCCGCTCATCTATCGGGGAGTGGACCGAGCCGCCGGTTTGACTGGCAAACTCGATCATCCGACGCTCCGCCGCAAGCTGTCGAATATTGGCGTTGCCGCGTCGTGATCCGGTCCGTTTGTAGTTCTCGAAATCGGTCGTCTTGACCACGTACACCTGGGCATTAGCGAGCTGCAGGGCTTTTAGGGCTTCGGCAAGTTCAGAATAGCTCGCCGTGTCGTCCCCGTCCGAAACGATCACGATCACACGCCGGCCCGGCACCTCGCTCAGGTATTCCGATGCGAGGATTATGCCGTCGAGCAAGGCGGTCGCTCCGGTAGGTTGAGCGAAAAGCTCTATCGCCCGCGTGAGCGATGAGATGTCAGAGGTGAACCCCTGCTCGAGCCGCGTCGTGGTCGAAACGCTGAAGAGCGATGCAAGGTCCTTCTCTGGCCGGATCACGCGGCGAAGGAACTTCAAAGCGGCGTCCTTCTCAAACTCACGAGCGATCACCACGCTCGACGAGTTATCGAAGAGCATCGCAAGCCTGACCGGCGTCTCCGACCGGGCGAGATCGCCAATTTCGACCGCTTTTCCATCTATCTTCAATTCGAAATCCGAAAGCTTCAAGCTCGTCACCGCACGGCCATTCGAATCGATCACGGTAACCGGTATCGGCACCAACGTCGAATCGACTGTGATCTCGCCGTCGTCATCCTTGGATGCCGCAGGCGTCGGTGTGGGAGCGGCGAGGCGAGCGCGGTCGTTGTTGGTCGGCGAATAGACGACGGATCCATCCCCTTTCGGTTTTGGCGTCGGAGATTCAGCGGGCTTGACACGGCCGGACTGTGCGGCCGCCGATACGGAAAGTGCAAAAATGGTAAGGAAAAGCAGCTTCATCAATGGTCTTGTACCTGACGAATATATGATGCCGGAAAATGCTACTTCGTAGCTAAACCACGATCAATTTTATCGCGGCCATTAGAAGTACTACCGCCAGGACACGACGCAGCGTCAAAGAATCGAACCTCTTTGCTCCGAGAAGCGAACCGATCACACCGCCCAAAACCGCCGCGACGATCCAAAGCCAAACATCCGACGGGAGAACGCCGACCTGTCGATAATTCCCGAGCAGTCCGGCGGCGGAGTTTACGAGGATGAACAATGCCGAAACACCGGCTGCCGTCTTGGCCTCTGACCAGTTCATCAGGAGCAAGAGCGGCGTAAGAAAGATCCCCCCGCCCACGCCGACCAGGCCCGAGAGGAGCCCCAAACACGCCCCGCATATCAAAGCGATACTGAAACTTGGGGCCTTGATCTCAACACTCTTCGAAAAGCTCCACGCCAGGCGGAATGCGGCAAACAGCAGCACGAGCCCGAGCACGATCTTGTAAACATTCGTCGGCAGCTGGATCATCCCGCCGATGAATGCAAAAGGGATCGAGGTAACGGCGAACGGCCAAAATATACCCCAGGAAAAATGCCCCGCCCGATAAAATTGAAAAGCCCCGACCGAGGCAACGAAGAGATTCAATACCAGAGCCGTCGGCCTTGTTATCTCAGGCGCTACGGCGAGGAAGGCCATAACCGCCAAATAACCCGACGCGCCGCCGTGGCCTACGGATGAATAAAGGACGGCTACCAAAAACACTGCCAAAACGATCAAAAAGGCCGTGGTTTCCATTTATGCTGTTTGCGCCCCGGAGCCTCGGTCGAGCTCGCTCATCCATTCATCCCATTCTTTCAATGCCCGATCGACCTGTATGATATGCCGTTCGCGCTTTTTCCGATATTTCTTTCTAAGCTCTTCCGGAAGCGGTTCCAGGAGGCCGAAAGTAATATTCACCGGCTGAAAGTTCTTTGTCTCGACGTTTGATACGTATCGGCACAATGCCCCGATGGCCGACGACCGAGGCGCTGTGATCATCGGTTCATCACGCAATACATTGACGGCGTTCAGCCCCGCCAGCCAGCCGGTCGCGACCGATTCCACGTAGCCTTCGACGCCGGTTATTTGTCCCGCAAAGAAAAGACCTCGATTCGACTTCGTTGCGAGCGTTTCGTTCAGGATCTTTGGCGAATTGATAAAGGTATTGCGGTGGATCTGCCCGAATTGCAGGAACTCGGCATTTTCAAGGCCCGGGATAAGCTTCAGCACGCGTTCCTGTTCCCCGTATCTGAGGTGGTTTTGAAACCCGACCATCCCGTAGGCGTCTGCCATCAGATCTTCCTGACGTAGCTGAACACACGCATACGGCTCTTCGCCGGTTTTGGGATGCCGCAGGCCTTTGGGCTTCATCGGCCCGAATCGAAGGGTGTCAGGCCCGCGGCGTGCGATCTCCTCGATCGGCAGACAGCTTTCGAACCAATGTGTATCCTCGAAGCGCTTCAGCGGCACCGACTTTGCGGCGAGGACCTCTTTGATGAACGCCTCGTACTGATCGCGGTCCATCGGGCAATTGATGTAATCATCCCCGCCCTTGTCATAGCGGGCCGCTTTGAAAGCGATCGACATATCGATCGAATCGGCGGCCACGATCGGCGCTATGGCGTCATAAAAATAGAGCTGATCGTCACCAGTGAATCGCATTATCTCAGCCGTGAGAGCGTCGGAAGTCAGCGGGCCGGTCGCAATGATGGTTATCCCTTCATCCGGTATCTGGGTAACCTCTTCGCGGATTATCTCGATATTCGGGTGCGATCCGACCCGTTCCGTGATCATTTCGGCAAACTTTCCGCGATCTACCGACAAAGCGGATCCGGCCGGGACCCTTGTCTTCGCGGCGACTTCCAACACTAGCGAACCGCCACGCCGAAGCTCCTCTTTCAATAAGTAAGGGGCGCTGCCCGGTTCGTCGGTCTTTAGCGAATTCGAGCAAACGATCTCGGCCAGTTTGTCAGTTCTGTGCGCGGGAGTCTGCAAAACCGGCCTCATTTCGAACAGCTTTACGCGGGCGCCTTTTCTGGCAGCTTGCCACGCGGCCTCGACACCCGCAAATCCCCCGCCGATAACGTTTATCCAATCCGACATCAGTAATGAGTATATCGAACAGTGAGCCGGAAAAGCAGCGCAGACGGGTATTGACATTAAACAGTGTTTAATTCATTATATATGCTGGCCTTGCCGCCTTCGCGGCGTTCTTTTTGTGCCCACCCGCACCCGGCCGACTCCTGCGAAGTCTCCAATCCAACTTTCATTCGGACCTTCGTCCGCCAAATATCAATGGACCTGAACCTGCGTAACGAGACGCGCAATATCCCACCCATACCGCCAGTGACCGAAGAGGTCGACGGCCCACCGGAATTGCTCCCCTTTGACGGTTTCGGCATGACCACGATGCGAAACCTCGGCGACAGCATTTTCAACTCGATAAACGATGCCATTCTCGTTATCGACCGGAATGCCGTCATCGACCGCGTAAATCCGGCCACCCTCGAACTAACAGGCTTCAGATTCAGCGAGCTTGTCGGCAAGCCGGTCAGCGTTCTCACACGCAATCGCCGGCTCTTTAAGCGGATATTCAGCGAGACGCTCGCCGGCAACCGGCTCAAGAACCGTTTTGAAATGTACTGCCGCCGGAAGGACGGCTCGGTCTTTCCGGTTTCGGTCTCGACGTCGACGATCTTCGATCCGAAGCTGAACGAACACAAGCTCGTCTGCGTCGCCCGCGACATTACTCATCGCCGGCGCCTCGAGGCGGAAGCACGCGCCATTTCGCGTATCATTCACGGTGTCACAACCACAAGCAATCTCGAAGAGTTGTTCAAGCTAATTCATCGAACGATCAAACGGATCGTCTATGCGGAGAATTTCTTTGTCGCACTTTATGACCCGCAGACCGAAATGCTCTCGATGCAGTTCTGGGTCGACAAATACGATCCCATGCCCGCACCTTTGAAGGTGGGGCGCAGCATGAGCGCTTACGTCTTCCGAACGGGTGAACCGCTGCTCCTGACCGATGAGGACGCCCAGCGGATCATCGAAAGCGGCGAGGTCGAATCGGTCGGCACCGACTCCCCGATATGGTTGGGCGTACCGCTAAAGACGCCCGCCGGGCCGATCGGCGTGCTGGTCGTGCAAGACTACGAAAACTCCGACACCTATTCTGAACGCGATGTCGAACTGCTGAGTTCCGTCGCGGACCAGATAGCTGTGGCGATCGAACGCAAACGCAACGACGACGCCTTGAAACTCAGCCAGGAGAGATTCCAACTCGTTACCCAGGCAACAAGCGATGCTATCTGGGACTGGAATCTATACAGCGACGAGATCTGGTGGAACGACGGCATCCAGAAGCTCTTTGGCTATACCGCTGAGGAGATGGGCGGCGACATCTCGTCCTGGAAGCAGCGCCTCCACCCTGATGATGCCGAGCGCGTTCTCCGTGACATCCAGCAGCATATCGATACCGGAAAGGCCCATTGGACGGACGAATACCGCTTTCGCAGAAAGGACGGGACGTTCGCATATGTCATCGATCGCGGATATGTAGTTTATGACCAGGACGAGATGCCGATAAGGATGATCGGTTCGATGATGGACGTTACCGAGCGTAAATCGCTCGAAGATCAGCTTACCCATCAGGCGTTGCACGACCCGCTTACCAACATCGCAAATCGAGCATTGTTTCAGAATCGGGTGGACCACGCGCTCGCAAAGCTGCCGCGAACCAGTTCACAGCTTGCTGTTCTTTTTCTGGACCTCGACAATTTCAAGGCCATCAACGATTCCCTCGGCCATGCCGCCGGCGACAAACTTCTTATTTCGGTGGCTGAACGGCTGCAGGACTGCCTGCGGACCACCGACACTGCCGCCCGGCTGGGCGGAGACGAGTTTGCGGTCCTATGCGAATCGGTGACCCGCGTCGAAGAAGCGGTGATGATCGCAGAGCGGATACTCGACGTTTTTCGCCAGCCGTTCATGATCGACGGAAAGGAGACCCATGTAGGCACGAGCATCGGGGTCGCCGCCAGCAGCGATGATGCGATGACGTCCGAGGCTCTCCTTCGAAACGCCGATCTCGCAATGTATCTGGCAAAAAATGAGGGCAAAGGTACTTACGTCGTTTTTGAGCCGAAGATGCACGAAGCGCTTATGGAGCGGATCGAACTCGAGGATGACCTTCGCCGCGGGATCGAGCATCACGAATTCGTAATTCACTATCAGCCGATCCTTGATCTCAGCTCCAACGACATGCTTGGCATGGAAGCTCTTGTCCGCTGGGCACACCCCAAGTACGGACTTCTTTCGCCGATGAAATTCATACCGCTTGCAGAGGAAACCGACCTTATCGTCCCGCTCGGCGCCTGGATCCTTCGCGAGGCGTGCCGGCAGGTGCAGATCTGGCGTGAGGAATACAGCGAGAAGATGGACTTTTCGGTGACTGTCAATATTTCCATTCGGCAGTTCCAGCAAAGGGAGCTTGTCGATATGGTAAGCCGTGCGCTTCTTGCCTCGGGCCTGCCCGCGCGTTGTCTGGTCCTCGAGATCACGGAAAGCTTCATGATGCAGGACACCGAATCGACGATAGCGAAGCTCCAGCTCCTCAAGGACCTCGGCGTCAGGCTCGCCATAGACGACTTTGGTACCGGATACTCGAGCCTTAGCTATCTGCAGCGATTCCCGATCGACATTTTAAAGATCGACAAGTCTTTCGTCGAAAAACTCGGACAGGGCAACGAAGGCAGCGCCGTCGCGAAAGCGATCATTATGATGGGAGACTCGCTTAATCTCAAAACCATCGCCGAAGGCATCGAACATCCGGACCAGATCGACGAACTCCAGAACCTCGGCTGCGGGGCCGGCCAGGGCTATCATTTTGCCCGTCCTTTGACGACGGAGGATATGCAGAGTTTTCTGCGTGACCGTTGTCCCTCGGAAGCCGCCTAGAAAGGCTCGGGGCCAGTTCGAAGTGTTTCACATTATGGGTTAACATAGGCCGATAGAGGCTATGTATTGCAACAAGTGTGGGCAAGAGAATCCGGGCGACGCGGTTTATTGCAAAAAGTGCGGAGGCCACCTGGAGGGCGAGGATGAGACGCGGGTCGCTACCCGCGGAGCCGCGCCGGTCGATAGCCATGCGGAAAAGCCGATTTTTGCGATCAATCCAACATTAAAATTTGTGGCACTGGGCTATGCCGGAGCGGTGATCGTTGCTTTCCTGCTGGTCATACTGCTTACGGCGCTTTTACCGGTCTTTAACCCGTTCATTGGGGTTGGGCTGGGGTTTCTGCTGTTGCTTATCCCGGTATATTTTCATCTCAGGCAAAAGCTCGTACGCTATTCGCTCACGGCTACGATGATCGAGATCGACCGCGGCCTCATCTCGCGCACGACACAGAATGTGCCTCTTCGGCGGGTTCAGGACGTTACGGTTACCGCTTCGATCTTTCAGCGGATGCTCGGGTATGGCGACATAATGATCGATAACGCGAGCGAGGATGGCGGAAAGATAATTCTCGATAACGTCGATTCGCCAAGAAAATTTGCCGATCTGATCCTAAGGGAGATCCGCCGGCTCGACAGTTAGCTCTGCGGGCGGTTCGTTGTCACTTTATGCGTACCATTTTTGTAACGGGCGGTGCCGGGTTCATTGGGTCTGCATTTATCAGGCTCGTTCTGCGGGAGCAGCCGGACGTTTCGATAGTCGATTTTGACGCGTTGACCTATGCCGGAAACCTCGAGAATCTGGAGGGCATAGACGATCCACGCCATGTTTTTGTCAAAGGCGATATCTGTAACCGCGAAGCCGTAAGAGAGGCCCTTCCAAAGGGCTGCGAAGCTATTTTCAATTTTGCCGCCGAATCACATGTTGACCGGAGCATCAATTCGGCATATGAATTTCTTCGGACCAACATAATCGGCACCCAGATATTGCTGGACGAAGCCCGGGCCGAGGGAGTCCGGCGATTTATACAGGTCTCTACCGATGAGGTAATGGGAAGTCTGCCGGATGATGAGAATGAGATGTTCCATGAAGACTCGCCGCTTCGGCCGAATTCACCCTATGCTGCGTCAAAGGCCGCAGCCGAATGTATAGTCCGCGCGGCACGCGAAACTCACGGGGTTGACTCCGTCATCACCCGCTGCGGAAATAACTACGGTCCACGCCAGTTCCCCGAAAAGCTGATACCCGTGATGATCGCCAAAGCGATGAATGACGAGCCCCTTACCGTCTATGGCGACGGAAAGAACGTTCGGGATTGGATCTTCGTAGACGACCATTGCCGCGCCGTTTGGATGGCATTTGAAAAAGGCCGAAGCGGGGAGATATACAATATCGGGGCGCGTAAAGAGCTCCAGAACCTCGAGGTGGTAAAGGACATCCTCGACAAACTTGGCAAACCTCACGATCTGATCACATTCGTTCCGGACCGGCCCGGCCATGACCGGCGTTACGCCATCGATCCGACAAAGACCGAGACCGAATTTGGCTGGCGCCCTGAGACGGATTGGAACAAGGGCCTTGGTATGACGATCGACTGGTTCATAGCGAATCAGGCCTGGGTAGATCACATACGGAGTGGGGAATATCGGGAATATCACGAACAAGCGTCGGGCCAGTATCTCAAAGCCAATCCCTGCTGAACGGGTCAGGGACACTTCTCCGCCATTCGTATGAAAGTATTGCTGCCGGGCGCCAGAGGGATGGTCGCAAGGTCTGTGGCCGCGTATTGCAGCTCGATCGGCGACGAGGTTCTCGCCCTCAGCCGGAAAGAGATGGATATCGCAGATCGCGACGCTGTGACGTCGACGGTCCGAGCGTTCCGACCGGACGCGATCATAAATTGTGCCGCCTATACCAACGTCGATAAAGCCGAAACTGAGAAAGAACAAGCGTTTCGTGCGAATGTCACGGGACCGGAGAACCTCGCACTTGCCGCGCGTTCGATCGGCTGCGGTCTGGTTACCGTCTCAACCGACTACGTCTTTGACGGAGCGTGGAATGGTTTCTACGATCAGCGTCATACGCCACGGCCTCTCAGCGTCTATGGGGAGACGAAACGCCTCGGCGAGATAGCTGCCTCGAGTGCCTTTGCCCGCACTATCGTTGTAAGGACCGGTTGGATCTTCGGGAAAGGCGGATCCAATTTTCTTAGTCAGATCCCGCGCCTTTTGGCCGAAGGCAGGAATATCACGGCGATCTGCGATGCTTTCGGCACACCGACGTTTGCCGGCGACCTGGCCCGACGGCTGCGGGAACTGGCGGAACTAGATCTTCCCGCCGTTTTTCATGTGACGAACGCCGGCGCGGGTGCCAGTTATTTGGAATTTGCTGATCGCGTTCGTGAGTTGGGCGGTTTCGACCGCCGCCTCATCGAAGGGGTTTCGATGTCGGATCTGCCGCGGCCTGCACCCCGACCAGCTAATTCGAAACTCGCATGCCTCTTCAGCGAAAGGTTCGGGCTTGCACCTCTGCCCGATTGGCGCGAAGCTCTCGAGCGATTTGTGACAGATTCGCTTTAGTTCTGCGAGTTTTGGCCGACGCTGTTCGTCTCTACCACAGGCGTCGTTGCCTGGTCATCGGCCGATTTGTAGTAATCGTAATAGCCGGTGCCATAATAGTCGTACTCGATCGAGCCCGATTTCAAACCGTTCAACACCACGCCATAGATCCGTGCCCCGATGGTTCCGAGCCGCTGCTTGAATCGCCGCATCAGGTGGATCGAGCTCTTATTCGCCATTGCCACGATCACGACTCCATCGACCAGCGTCGAGAGAATGGCGGCGTCCGTAAACGAGATGGCCGGCGGCGAATCGATGACTATATGTTTATAGCGGCCGCGCAGGAATTGGAGCAGGTTTCGCATCTCGTTAGAGCTGAGCAGTTCCGTAGGATTAGGAGGTATCGGCCCGCTCGTTATCACCTTAAGCTTTGGCAGGTCCCGACATTGCTTTATCAGATTCTCGGTATTCCGTTCGCCCGAAAGGTAATTGGTCAGTCCTTTAGTGTTCTCCAGGTCGAAATAATTGTGCAGCCGCGGCCGCCTGAGATCGCAATCGATTATCACCACCTCGGCGTCCGCCTGAGCAAGCGTGATTGCCGTGTTGACCGCGGTGGTCGTCTTGCCCTCAGAAGGCTGGGACGATGTGACCAGGATAGATTGTGGCGGCTTTCCGGCCGACGAGAACAGAAGCGAGGTGCGTAGGTGTCGGTAAGCTTCCGACATAGGCGACTGGCGTTCGTCGAGCGTGACCAGTCCGGTCCCAGGGCTGCCGCCGCCCGCTCCGTTCCCGGAACTTAGGAGCTTTCGCCGGTCACTGTTGAGGTAATGAGGAATAAGAGCCAGAGTCGGCAGGCCAAGGTGACGGCTGATATCGTCCGATGTCTTTACCGAATCGTCCAGATAATCCAACAGGAACGCGAGGCCGACGCCGGCGACCAGCGACAGCATAAAGGCCAGAAAGATGTTCCTGGTTCGTGCCGGCCCGACCAGAAAGCCGCCGGCTGCTTCCGCCGGGATCTTTATGTTGTCGGGTTCGGTATTTGCGATCGCCAGTTCCTGCTCTTTCTGCCGCTGGATATAAGTATCGAGCAGGTTCCGGTTCGTCTCGATCTGGCGTTTAAGGGTCGTTAGTTTGGTCTGCGCCTGTCCTTGAATATTCGCTCGGGCCGCCTCTTGCTCGTAGGCAGACAGGGCCTGGGCCTCTTCCCTGCGTTTAGACTCGAGCTGTGCGCGGAGCGATACGAGCGCGCCGCTCACGGCGTCTTTGTCGACTGCTTTCTTGTCCTGTTCGATCAGCTTTGTGACTTCCTGATCCATCTTCGATTTGTTCGATCTAAGAGCCTGGATGCGCTCGTCGATCTTCTTCACTTCAGGATACTCTTCCGTGTACTTTACAAGGAGCTCGGCCTTTTCGGTTTCCGCTGCCTGGATCTGCTTGTCGAGCGACCGAATGTCATCCTGAAGTTTGGTCTTGCGCTCGGTGCTTTGCCGGATGGCGTCCTGATAGATGGGACTGTCCCTCAGCTCCGGAATGCTCGCTCCCTCGCCGCGGCTGCTGGCGGCAAGCGCGGCGTTATACCGGCCTTCGAGGTTGCGGCGAGATTCCATCGCCTTAAGCCATGTCTCGCTCATCGACCCGAGCCGGCTTGCTGCGAGATCCTGCCCCTTATCCTGAAGCGGCAGATTGCTCTCGCGCATCTGCGCGATCAGCTGCATCTCTTGTTCCGCGATAGTATTCCTGAGCTCTTCGATCGAAGTGTTCAGGTCGTCCAGTGCACGTCTCGCACCGGCCGTTTCCCGCTCGGCGTCGTTCTTCTTGAATACCTTGGCTATCTCAGTTGACACCTTTGCGGCCAGCACCGGATCAGTACTTCTAACGCTGACGTTGACCAGGTTCGTGCGTTCCATCTGGTCGACCGTTATGCTGAATTTCGAGGCATAGGCGGCCACCCTCGCCTCTTCTTCCGGGGTCAGAGCCACAGCGGCTTCCGACGAGACGTCGTCTGTATCCGCGATGACGGGCAATGAGTTCTGGTCACGTTCGGCGGGCTTTTCGCTGGAAAATATCGATCGGAGCACACCGCCGATGCCGCGGTCCTCGTTTCCGAACAGGTTCGGCTGGCGATGGAAACCCAATTCGATCAGGGCCTGCTTCATCAGTTCAGGGCCGCGGAGAAGTTGAAGCTGAGTATTGTAATAGTTGGCATCCTGCCCGAAGTTGATATTGATCGAATCTCTCGACGTCACTTTCGGACGCCGCGGCTCGATCAGCATTTGCGTCGTAGCGACATACTGATTCGGCTGTCGGTACATATAGAATGCCGTTGCTGCAGTGACCAGGATCGCCAAGGCAAGGATAAGCGGAAGCCTCTTATAAACGACCGTAAGATAATGCCGTATCGAGATCCTGCCCTCGATCGACTCGTCGTCGAAATACGATGAATATGAGGGCGGGTAATGTGTGGAGGCTGCCTTGAGCTCGACGCTCTTTGGCAGCGGTGTCAAACGCTGGTCCTGTTCCATACTCCGAAAACGACGATCCTAAAAACCTTTGATCGAAAAACGCGCAAACTTGATTTATATCACAATAGGAGGCAGATTACACTAAATTTAGTCTAAACGATTGATTTAACAAGCCTTATGGCCCGCTCGGCGGGTCGAGCGGCTTGCCTCGCTTTGTTCCACTTCGATGGCGGATGTTAAAATTGAGGTTTGCTTGAAACTTGCTAAATATCGGATCTACATTCTTTTTAACGAAAGGTTTCCGGCGAATCGAGTATGAACACGCAATACAACTTCGAACTTGGCATCCCGGGTCTTTGGTTCAGCGATCTCTTTGACGCGGTAAAACTTCGCGAGCTTGCCGAGAGATTCTACGGCGAAGTTGACGAAGCCGAGCCCGTGCTCGGAGATGCCTTGAAAAAGTATATAGCCGCTCATGGCAACGGCTACGAAAAGAAAGTTGAGTCGAAGATACTTACGGACGCGGCGCCGTTCCTTTCCGATTTCATCGCTCGGATGTTCAAGATCTCCGGCGAGCGGTCCGAGCTCGAAAGGACTATCCTCGAACAAAACCCGGTATGGAGCTACAAGTTCTTTGTCCAACGCCGGGCGATCAAGAAGTTCAAAGCGATCGACGATCTGGCAGCATTCAATGGGTTCGAGTTGGACGAGGCGATTCGTGAGTTTCGCTCGAAGGTCTTTGACGACACGCTGGTGTTTGACGAGGAACTCGGGGTTGCCACGATCGCAAAACAATTGACCGATGCCGAAGACGCGCTTTCGAAAACCGAGGATATCGGCGGCGATGTAAAGGCGACCTTATCGCATATAGATGTCGCTTACGAGAAGCTGAAGGACCGTCCGTTCGGAAAGTTGTTCAATGAAGCGATACTTGCGACCGCGGAGACCGGCGACCTGCTCAAGGTCAAGGCGGCCCTTCATATCTTAGAGGCCTGGTCGGCCCTGCATTTTTACAAGAAAGATAAAAAGTGGGCGGCCTTTAAGGTGCCGCACGCCCTCGATTATCAGAACCTGGTACATCTGATCCACCCGGAACCGAAGCTTAACAACATCATGCGTGGTAAGGACGAGGATCTGCGCCGCCGGGTCGGGTTCAAGCTGACGGACGACCGTGGGACGATGCGCGATGCTCTGTACGAGATCGATTACTGCATGATCTGTCACGAGCGTGACAAGGATGCCTGCCGCACGGGGCTTCGCGAACCGGACGGCACGCCGAAGCGAAATCCGCTCGGCATAAAGACCGAGGGCTGCCCGCTGGACGAACGGATCTCGGAGATGCACCTGCTCAAGAAGCAGGGCGACCCGATAGGCTCGCTCGCCCTCGTTACGATCGATAATCCGATGTGTGCCGGTACCGGGCATCGCATCTGCAACGACTGTATGAAGGGCTGCATCTTCCAAAAACAGGAGCCTGTGAACATCCCGCTTGTGGAAACGGCGACGCTTACCGATGTACTCAAGCTGCCATACGGTTTCGAGATCTACAGCCTGCTTACGCGTTGGAACCCGCTGAATGCAAAACGGCCTTACGCCTTGCCATACAACGGAAAGAATGTGATGGTCGTGGGCCTCGGCCCCGCCGGTTACACGCTGGCCCAGTACCTTTTGAACGAAGGTTTTGGAGTGGTCGGCGTCGATGGATTAAAGATCGAGCCACTCCCGGCCGAATGGACCGGAGATCTGGGAAAGACCTGCCCTAAGCCGATCAAGGATCTCGCCGAGATCACGGAGGAACTTGACGAACGAATTCTCTCGGGGTTTGGCGGCGTGTCGGAATATGGGATCACGGTCCGTTGGGACAAGAATTTTCTCACGATGGTGCAGCTGATGCTCTCGCGACGCAAGCGATTTCGCGCATACGGCGGCGTTCGCTTCGGCGGAACGCTGACCATCGAGGACGCGTGGGATTTTGGGTTTGACCACATCGCGATCGCGACCGGTGCGGGACGCCCGACGATCGTGCCGATGAAGAACAACCTGATCCGCGGAATTCGCCAGGCTTCGGACTTTTTGATGGCGCTGCAACTGACCGGGGCATTCAAAAAGGACACGCTCTCGAATCTCCAGGTCCGCCTTCCGGCAGTCGTCATCGGCGGCGGTTTAACCGGCATCGACACGGCGACCGAGATATTTGCTTATTATCCGGTGCAGGTCGAGAAGATGCTTCACAAATACGAGGATGTAGTTGCCGAGTTCGGCGAGACTCACGTAATGAAGGCGTTCGACCCGGAAGAACTTGTAGTTATACGTGAATTTCTCGACCACGGCCGCGAGGTCCGCGCAGAACGTGCCCGAGCCGAAGCGGCGGGCGAACAGCCGAACTTCGTCCCGCTCGTTCAGGGCTGGGGCGGCGTATCGCTCGTCTACCGAAAGCGTCTGCAGGATTCGCCGGCGTATCGGTTGAATCATGAGGAGGTTCAAAAGGCACTTGAGGAAGGCATCAACTTTATCGAATGTATGAACCCGGTCGAAGCGGTCCCCGACGAATTCAACGCCGTTAAGGCCCTAAAATTCGAGCGTTTGAATTATGTCGCGGAGACGGGCAAGTTCGAGAATACCGGTGAGCTTCATGAGTTTCCGGCGCGCACCGTTTGCGTTGCGGCGGGCACCTCGCCGAACGTGATCTACGAAAAGGAAAAGCCCGGCACGTTCCAACTCGATGAATGGCGTCAATTCTTTCAACCGTACCGCTTGACCAGAAATGGGGACGGGAAATTTCACGCGGTCCCGGCAGAAAAAGACGAGAGCGGATTTTTCACCTCGTACGAGCACGAGGGAAAATTCATTTCGTATTACGGCGATAACCATCCTAAATA